>JAKFYO010000039.1 GCA_021730825.1 Hyphomicrobiales bacterium | reverse complement strand
TTATCGATGACGAGAATGCGGGCGGATGCAGACGCAACGCTTACGCAATTAGGCTCTTGCGAGCCGTCTTTCCTTACCATTACCGGGCGACCCCTCGACGCGGACTGGTTACGGGCTCGACCTTCTGGAAGCGCCCTATTTCAAGGCGCCACAGTGCCAAAACAGGGTAAACAAACCCTTTGTTTTTCGGCACCGCAGGGTGGCCGGTCCGGGCTGCCCGCTGCTAGGCTTGGAGCCCAAGGAGCAAGACCATGGCCTACGCCTACGATATCGACGCCAAACACGCGCCGAACGACCTCGAAGCCTTCTGGATTCCCTTCACCGCGAACCGCGCCTTCAAGAAGCGACCGCGTCTCGTTACGGCTGCGAAGGATATGCACTACACGGCGGCGAATGGTCACAAGGTGATGGATGCGGCGGCGGGCCTGTGGTGCATCAACCCCGGCCATAACCGCGCGCCGATCGTGGAAGCGATCCGCAAGCAGGCGGGCGAAATGGATTTCGCGCCGAGCTTTCAGTTTTCGCATCCGCAGGCGTTCACGCTGGCCACCCGCATCGCGGAACTGGCGCCCGGCGATCTCGATCATGTTTTCTTTTGCAATTCGGGTTCGGAAGCGGTCGATACCGCGCTCAAAATCGCGCTCGCTTATCATAATGTCTCGGGCAATGCCGGGCGCACGCGGCTGATCGGCCGCGAGCGCGGCTATCACGGCGTCGGCTTCGGCGGCATTTCCGTCGGCGGCATGGTCGCGAACCGCAAACAATTCGGCAACGCGCTTGCGGGGGTCGATCATCTGCCCGCGACCTACAATCGCGAAAAGCAGGCGTTCTCGAAGGGCGAACCGGAATGGGGCGCAGAGCTTGCCGACGAACTGGAGCGTCTCGTCGCACTACATGACGCGTCCACGATTGCCGCCGTCATCGTCGAACCGATGTCAGGCTCGACCGGCGTGTTGCCGGCGCCGAAAGGCTATCTGAAACGCTTGCGCGAAATCTGCGACAAGCACGGCATTCTTCTGATCTTCGACGAAGTCATCACGGGCTTCGGCCGTCTCGGTCATGCATTTGCCGCCGAGCGTTACGGCGTCGTGCCGGACTTGATGACCTTCGCGAAGGGCATCACCGCGGGCTCGGTCCCGATGGGCGGCGTGGTCGCGCGCAAGGGAATCTACGATGCCTTCATGAAGGGTCCCGAGCACGTGATCGAGCTCTTCCACGGCTACACGTATTCGGCGCATCCGCTCGCAGTCGCCGCGGGGATCGCAACCCTCGATCTCTACAAGCAGGAAGACCTGTTCAATCGCGCGAAAAAGCTGGAGCCGCTCTGGTACGACACCGCGATGTCGTTGAAGGGTCTGCCGGGTGTACTCGACATCCGCTGTGTCGGCCTCACCTGCGGCATCGACCTTGCGCCAAGAAAAGATACTCCCGGCAAGCGCGGCTTCGAGTCGCTCGAACACGCCTTCCATGACCTCGGCATTATGATCCGGGCGGCTGGCGATACGCTTTGCGTTTCCCCGCCGCTGATCGTCTCGGAGGCGCAGATCGGCGAAATTTTCGAGAAGCTCGGCAAGGTGATTAAGACGATTCAGTAGTAGCGCGCTTTTTCCGCGGCCAAAGGTCGACGATCACCTTGATGGTCGCGGCAACGACGAGTGCGCAAAGTGCCGCTTTCGACATCGTCTCCATGGTGCCCTCGATCAGCATGCCGTGGACAACGCTGCCAATGACGATGACCGCCGCCAGCGACATATGCGTGATGCGCCATGTTTGCAGCCCGAGCCTCCGGCGGATGAGTGCGAGCGTTGCTGTCGTGAAAATCGCCCACATCGCCACCACGCCGAACGGCGAAAACAATGTCGGCGACCGGAACAGAAGTGCGTCGAGCATGTCCGGCGGACTGGTGACCCAAAGCCCCGCGACATGGATGATGATAGCCGCGACCAGCGCGCCGCCGATCCAATGATGCACGCGCCGCGCGCGAAAAGCCGAAAGGCCCGGCAGTAGTCCTGCAATCAATAATGGCTGAACAAGCAAAAGACCGAGCGCGATGATACCGGCAAAGCAGGCCGCAATATAGATGGCGTCACGCCACTGAAGGTAAGGGCTAGTCGCCGCAAGCAGGATCGGGACAAAGATCGCGGCTGCAAGAACGGCCCAGATCAACGCACTACGGGCCGGCCCCATCTTTTCGTTCACTTCAGTAGTCAGGCCGGCTGAAGGACGAAATGCGCTTCGAGACTCGTATCCTTCGCGCTCTTCATAATGGGACGCAGAAACACGGTTTTGAATTCGCCGCTGTCGTAAGCGAGGTGGCCGTGCGGCTGGCCGAAGATCGGAATGATCTGCGGCATCTCGAGGCGGAACGCGCCGTTCTTGTCGGTGAGCGTGGCACCATGACTGCGCGCGTCTTCTTCGCGGCCTTCGACCGTATGCGCCCAGATCTGGATGCGCTGTCCGGAAAGCGGCGCTCCGTCGCCGGCGCGGCGCACGGTGCCCGACATCACGAAGCCGCCTTTGCCGATGCGCGGAACGATCGGCGCACCTTTGTGGGCAGCGTAATTGTTGGCCCCACCCGACATCGACACGGTTGGCGCTAAACCCTGCGCGCTGGCGGGCAGCAGCAGTCCGGAGGTGCCCATCGCCACAAAGGAGCCGCCGGCGGCGAGAAGCTTGCGGCGGTCGAGGATCGAGGCGGTCATATCGTGTTCCTTGCAGTCATGCTGTCGCCCGTCATGACCAAATGTATCGTGATTACGGCCAATTTCCAGTTGCGGGAAGCATCGGGCGGTTCAACAGGCCGCGCTTCCGTGCGGACTCGCCTTCGCCTATGATTCGCTAGGAGATTCGGGGGAACGGTCTCCCGGTCCAGCAGGAGTGGCGGGCTCCTAGCAGCGCATGCTCGGCAAAGGCTTTTACTTCATCGCATTCTGCATGACGCTGATTGCGGCGTCTGCGGGTGCCGCTTTGCACTATGCCGCCGGTATCAGCGCCGTCGAGGCCGCCTTCTGTGCTTTGGCGCTTCTGTTCGGCTTGCTGGCGGTGGAATCCGTTTCCGCCCGCGCTCGTGACCGCGCAGAGACCAACGAGCGCATCGAGAGCATGGCTCGCGCCTGCGCTGAAATTGCGCGTCAGGTTTCCGATCTGAATATCCGGATCGACAAGGTCGAGACCGCGCCGGCGCAGGAACTGAAATCGCATACCGATCCGATCGCCAAGGAAATCGGGGATCTCGCGTCCCTGGTCGAAGACCTCGCAAAGACCGTGAGCGAACACGACAGCCTGCTCGCGCAGAAGCAGATTTTCAGTAACGCGCCGGGCGCAGGCGCGCGGATGACGGCTGAAACCGGCAAGCAAATGCCGTCCGCGACACCGCCATCACCTGCTGTCGTCAACCCGCTCGGTCAACTCAAAGACAATGAAGTCGCGGTTCTCATTCGCGACGCGCTCGAAAACGAACGCATCGACGTTCATCTCCAGCCGATCGTGACGCTGCCGCAGCGCAAGGTCCGCTTCTATGAAGCGGTCTCTAGGCTGCGGCTCCCGGAAGGGAAGTTGATCGAGGCCAAGCATTTCATCGGTGCCGCGCGCAGAAGCAACGCGGTGTTGCCGCTCGACGAAAATCTCGTGAATTCTTCGCTACAGGTTTTCCGCAGACTCGCGGCAAAATCCCGCGAAGTCGGCATCTTCTTCAACCTCGCTCCCGAGACGCTCTCGGATCGCGCCGCGATGAGCGCGATCATGGACGCGCTCGACGAAAACAAATCGATCGCGCCCTCGCTGTTCGTCGAGATTGCGCAGAACGATTTCCGCTCGCCGAATGCGGTTTATCGCGAGAGTCTGCATCAGCTTCGCGAGCATGGCTTCCGCTTCGCGATCGATCACATCACCGACCTGCATATCGACCCGCAGGCGATGGCGGAGCGCGGCGTACGCTACCTGAAAATTTCCGCGGAACTTCTGCTCGGCCGCGTGCCGCAAAACGGCGCACAGGTCCATCCCGCCGACCTCGTCGATCTTCTCGGCCGCTACGGCATCGACCTGATCGCAGAGAAGGTAGAGAACGAGGCAACTGCCGTCGATCTTCTGGATTACAACCTCGGCTTCGGGCAGGGCATGCTGTTCTCGCCGCCGCGTCCGATCCGCTCGGACCTTCTGAAGGCTGAAGTGACCGAATTCCCGGCGCCAGAAATGAAGCCTTTGGAACAGGTGTCCCGGCAGAACGACATTTCCAAACTCGCCGCGCGTACGGTTCGCCGCGCTTAAGCGCGCAGATAAAATCCGACGCCGATAGAATACCCCTCCTTGCGCCGCGTGCACATTCGTGCGACTTCCGCGCGCCATGAAAAACGACTCCCCCGATCTCGCTTCAGCGCTACCCCCGGTTCTCAGCGGCTTCGGTGCCATTGCGCCGAACTACAAGCTCTTGCTCAGCGATGTCTGGGGCGTCGTGCATAACGGCGTTGCCGCTTATCCCGCCGCCTGCGAAGCGCTGAAAACTGCGCGCGCAAACGGTGCGACCGTGATCCTGATATCCAACGCGCCGCGTCCCGGCGTGGTGGTCGCAAAGCAGATCGCGAAATGGGGCGTGCCGGCGGATTGCTACGACACCATCGTCGCCTCCGGCGATGTCGCGCGCGCCGAACTCGAGGCTCGTCCGGATGCGAAACTCTTTCATCTCGGCCCTGCACGCGACATGCCGAATTACGACGGGTTACCGAACAGGATGGTCGGAGAAGACGAGTGCGACATCGCTGTCGTCACCGGGCCATTCAACGACGAAGTCGAAGTCGCGGAAGATTATCGCGCAATGTTCGAGAAAATGATCAAACGCGATGTGTTGATGCTCTGCGCCAATCCCGATCTCGTGGTCGAGCGCGGCGACAGGCTGATTGTCTGCGCGGGTGCGCTCGCGCAACTCTATGAGCAGATGGGCGGCAAGGCAATCTATGCGGGCAAGCCCTACGCGCCGATCTACGATCAGGTCGTTTCAGTCGCCGAGAGAATGCGCGGCGAGAAGCTCAGGAAAGAAGAGATGCTCGCGATAGGTGACGGCGCGCGCACCGACCTGAAGGGTGCGGCGCTACAAGGCATCGACTGCCTCTTCATCACCGGCGGTATCCACGCCGAGGATTTTTCTGAAGAGAAAAATCGCGCAGGTGAAATCTTTGCCGAACAGGCGGCATGGCCTGTCGGAATGATGCACCGTCTAAGCTGGTAGCGATTACTGGGCTTTGAGCGCGGCGAGCAGCCGGTCGATCATCGGCTGGGTATTGCCGTCGTCCGCGATCGATGGACCATGCAGGAGCAGTTTCTCGCGCCGCGCGGCGGCATCCGCTTCCTGTTCGTTGGCGTGACCCGGCTGGTCTTCGACGCCGGTGTAATTCGCGAAACGCGAGACACGCGCCTCGATATGTTCGAGCGTTTTTACGACACGCGAAATGCGCTGGCCGGTCAGATCCTGGAAGGCACAGCTTGCGAACAGCGCCATCATTTCCTTGTCGACGAGAGCCTTGTAAGCCACCGGGTCGCTGGCGTCGGCTGAAAGCACCGCTTCGGCGATCGCCATGATCTCGTTAGTGGCGCCTTCGGTCGAACTCACGACGGCGGCGAGTTCCTGACCGGCGGCCGGAATCTTATTCATGTGAATTTCGTTTGCCTGAAGCACGGCAATCTCGCGCCGAAGCGTGACAATGTAATCCGCGATTTTGCGGAGTTCGCTCTCCAATTCGGTATTTTCCGGAATGCCCATTGGTATTCTACGCGACGCCTTATACTTGTTCTGTTTATGCCGCTGGGGTGAAGACCGAGTCGATCTTGTTCTTGAGCGTGGCGGCGTTGAACGGCTTGACGATGTAGTTGTTCACGCCGGCCTTCTTGGCGGCGACGACGTTCTCGGTCTTCGATTCCGCGGTCACCATGATGAACGGCGTCTTCGCGAGATCGGGGTCGGCGCGGACTTCGCGCAGCAGTTCGTAGCCCGTCATCGGCTCCATGTTCCAGTCGGAGATCACGAGGCCGTATTTCTTTTCTTTCAACTTGCCGAGCGCTTCCTTGCCGTCCGCGGCCTCATCCACGTCCTCGAAGCCAAGCTGCTTCAGAAGGTTTCGAATGATCCGGATCATCGTCTTGTAGTCGTCCACGACAAGGATCGGCATACCAGTATCGGTGGCCATTTGTGCGCTCCGCGAATAGTCCCCGGCCGCCGTTCTGGCGGCCTATTTGCCTCACCGGGGTACCAAAAGGGGCTTGCCATCGGGTTAATTCCCTTTTTCCCCTCCATGGGTTATTGCAGTGCGGGATCGAATTGTGCCTTGCCAAACATGGTCCGGCGCAACGGTTTGGGCGGGGTCTGGGTTTGAACAAGATGTTGGATGTGACGGCTTTTCAGCCGCTCTATTTCGAGGACATCAAGGTCGGCATGCGCGAAAGCATCATGCGGACCGTGATGGATGAGGACATTGTCGGCTTCGCCGAGCTCACCGGGGACCATAATCCGGTCCATCTGTCCGACCTTTATGCCCAGAAGACCGTATTCGGCCAGCGCATCGCCCACGGCCTTTATACGGCGAGCCTGATCTCCGCGATCCTCGGCACCAAGCTGCCCGGACCGGGCGCGGTCTATATTTCCCAGACCATCGAATTCCACGGGCCCGTTAAAATCGGCGATGTGGTGACCGTCAGTGCCGAGGTGGTCGAGTTGATCGAGAAGGGCCGCCGCGTCGTGCTCTATTGCGAGGCCAAGGTGGACGGCCA
>JAKFYO010000273.1 GCA_021730825.1 Hyphomicrobiales bacterium | reverse complement strand
GGGTTTTTTTATTGCGGCCAGAGAAAGCGCAGCAGGATCGTGCGCTGAAAATAGTTGAAGTTGTTGTCCGAGATCAGCGTCAGCACGATCTGGCCCGCGGCATTTTTCGTAATCGCGAGCGCTTCCTTGTTGTCGATGTCGAAGTTGTTGTCGGCTTCCAGAAGAATTTTACCGTCCGCTACTGCGCCCGGCTTGATGTCGGCAAGCGGGATCGCGCGAATGCGCAGGTGGACGCCGGTCAGAAAGCGAAAGTAGCGCTCGACGACCACGAGATGGCCGGTCGGCGAGATCGCGGTGTCGCTGATCGCAAACGTGCCGATCCGCCTGATCGAGAAGATACCCGGTGTTCGCCCGCCAAGGATGAAAGCGAGGATGTTGCCTTTCTCGTCGAGACCCAGTTCGGAAATTGCGAGCAGCGAACCCGCAAGCGGCATGCCCTTCGGTACGAAGGCAAGCGCCTCCAGACCTTGATTGAACGGCAGCTTGCGGATGCTGTTCGGGGTCTGAATCGGGATGCCGCGCGCGTTCAGTCCGTCCGATATGCGATAGCGCAGAATCTGGTTTGCGCGCTCGACGCCGACAAAGAAATTTTCTCCATCCGAGGCGAGTGCCTCGGTGTCGAACCATTTGCGCGCGGCGAGCGTCCTCCCGTCCGGGCCGCGCATCGGCGCCATTTCCGCGCCTTCGATGCCGGTGATGCGGTCGCCGTCGAGCTTGAATTTCCCGCGCAGCCAGTGGCCGCGGTCGGAATGCGCGGTGAAGCTAACGCCATCGTCCGCAATATGCAGACCGGAAATACCGCCGAAATTCTTGTGCGTTGATTGCAGCACGAGTCCGCCGATGAAGTCGAGTTCGCCGAAGCGGCGAGCTTTCGGGTTGTTGCGGTCGAAGTGCGTGATGTCGCGCGATTGAATCTCGATCGCTTCCGGCGCGTTCTTATCGGGCGTTTGTGCCTGCGAGGGTGCTTCGAGAGCGATTGCCGCCACTATCGCGAAAGCCGCCAGACGGATGTGCGGGCGCATTCAGTGCAGCCGGCGTCGGCTGCCGCGCTTCGGAGCGGGCTCGGCTTTCTCTTCAAACAACTCGGCAAGCTTCTCGGTCATCGCGCCGCCGAGTTCTTCCGCATCCACAATGGTAACGGCACGGCGATAATAGCGCGTGACGTCATGCCCGATTCCGATCGCGATCAGTTCGACCGGCGAGCGGGTTTCGATTTCCTCGATGATCCAGCGCAGATGGCGCTCGAGGTAATTGCCGGGGTTTACGCTCAAAGTGGAGTCATCCACCGGCGCGCCGTCGGAGATCATCATCAGAATTTTGCGCTGCTCGGGACGCGCCAGCAATCTCTTATGCGCCCAGTCGAGCGCTTCGCCGTCGATGTTTTCCTTCAGCAGGCCTTCGCGCATCATAAGGCCGAGGTTCTTGCGCGCGCGGCGCCACGGCGCATCCGCAGACTTGTAGATGATGTGACGCAGATCGTTGAGGCGGCCCGGCGACTGCGGCTTGTTCGCGGCAAGCCAGCTTTCGCGCGACTGGCCGCCTTTCCACGCGCGCGTGGTGAAGCCGAGAATCTCGACCTTCACGCCGCAACGCTCGAGCGTGCGCGCCAGAATATCGGCACAGGTCGCAGCCACCGTAATCGGACGGCCGCGCATCGAGCCGGAGTTGTCGAGCAGGAGCGTCACCACCGTGTCGCGGAAGTCGGTGTCGCGTTCGTTCTTGAACGACAGCGGCTGGAACGGATCGGTGACGACGCGAGATAAGCGCGCAGGATCGAGCATTCCTTCTTCGAGATCGAATTCCCAGGCGCGGTTCTGCTGCGCCATCAGACGGCGCTGCAAGCGGTTGGCGAGGCGCGCGACCACGCCCTGCAAGTGCTGAATTTGTTTATCGAGATAGGAGCGCAGCCTAGAGAGCTCTTCGGCGTCGCAAAGTTCTTCTGCGCCGATGGTCTCGTCGAACTTCATCGTATAGGCGCGGTAATCCGGACCGCGGGGTTCGTTCGAGAGCGGATGCTTCGGGCGCCACGGCTCGCCGGCTTCTTCTGAGTCGCCTTGATCCATGTCGTCGGGGCGCTCGGCAGGCGGACCGTCTTCGGACTCGGCCGATTGCTCCGGCTGTTCGTCGGAGGAGAGTTCGGCATCTTCCTGTGCGGACTGGTCGCTGGAATCGTCCTGCTCGGCCGCGCCCTGATCGTTCGATGAGTTATCCTGGCCTTCGCCGTCCTCCTCGTCCTGATCGTCTTCGTCCTGCTCGTTCGAGCGGTCTTCGCCCATGTCGAGCGAAGTGAGGAGATCGTGGATCGCTTCGGCGAAACCGCGCTGGTCGTGAATTTCTTCGGCCAACCTGTCGAGGTCGCGGTCCGCGCGCTTCTCGATGAAGTCGCGCCACAGATCGACGACCTTCTTCGCGCCTGCAGGCGGCTTCTGCCCGGTAAGCCGTTCGCGGACCAGCATCGCGAGCGCGTCTTCGAGCGGCGCGTCCGCCTTGTCGGTGATCTCTTCGAAATTGCCGCGGTGGTAGCGGTCTTCCAGCATCGCAGAAAGATTTTGCGCGACACCGGTCATCCGCTGCGAGCCGATCGCTTCGACACGCGCCTGTTCGACGGCTTCGAACACGGAGCGGGCGTTCTCGCCCTGCGGCAGCATTTTTTTATGAATCTGCGGATTGTGCATGGCAAGCCGTAGCGCCATCGAGTCCGCGTGTCCGCGCAGGATCGCGGCATCGGCTTTCGACATGCGGCGCGGCGGTTCCGGCAGACGCGCGCGCTCCTGATTGAGCGCGGGTTTCTCTGCCGCGTAATTCACTTCGAGTTCGGGTTTTCCCGCGATGGCGCGCAAAGTGGTTGCGACCGCGCGCTTGAACGGCTCGGTCGGAGATTCTGAACTTTTTCCCTTCGGGGGCGTCGACATGCTTATCTAAAGCGGGATGACTTTTTCTTGAATCGGCATCCCGCTTCATCCTTTTTGTTTGAGCATGATCTTTTCCGAAAACCGGTATCCACTTTTCGGGATCATGCTCTACGTCACGACAGCGCGACGTTCACCGTGGATTCGGGGAGGTCTTTGCCGAAGCTGCGCTGATAGAACTCGGCAACGATCGGCCGCTCCAGCTCGTCGCACTTGTTGATGAAGGTGACGCGCAGCGCAAAGCCGATGTCGCCGAAAATCTGCGCGTTCTCCGCCCAGGTGATCACGGTGCGCGGGCTCATCACGGTCGAAAGATCGCCGTTGATGAAAGCCTGGCGCGTGAGATCGGCGACGCGGACCATCTTGGAAACGATGTCGCGGCCCTCGGGCGTGCGATAATGATGTGCCTTCGAAAGCACGATCTCGACTTCCTTGTCGTGCGGCAAATAATTCAGCGTGGTCACGATCGACCAGCGGTCCATCTGGCCTTGGTTGATCTGCTGCGTGCCGTGATAGAGGCCGGTGGTGTCGCCGAGGCCAACGGTGTTTGCCGTCGCGAACAGACGGAACGCGGGGTGAGGGCGGATCACTTTATTCTGGTCGAGCAGTGTGAGACGGCCCGACACTTCGAGCACGCGCTGGATCACGAACATCACGTCGGGGCGGCCGGCATCGTATTCGTCGAACACGAGCGCCACGTTGCGCTGAAGCGCCCATGGCAGAATGCCGTCGCGGAATTCCGTCACCTGGAGGCCGTCCTTCACGACGATCGCATCCTTGCCGACGAGATCGATGCGACTGATGTGGCTGTCCAGGTTCACGCGCACGCAAGGCCAGTTCAGTCTAGCTGCGACCTGTTCGATGTGCGTGGACTTGCCGGTGCCGTGATAGCCCGAGACGATGACGCGGCGGTTGTGCGCGAAACCGGCCAAGATCGCGAGCGTGGTTTCGCGGTCGAATACATAGTCGGGGTCCGTGTCCGGGACGTGCGACTCCGGCTCGGAATAGGCCGGGACCTCAAGGTCGCTATCAATCCCGAAAACCTGCCGGACCGAGACCTTCATATCCGGGAGTGGGGCCAGTTCTGCGTTCGGAGTCATGCTTTTTCTCGCCGTTAGGCGGCTATTGCCTTGCAAAGATAGGGCCGATTTTGGAGTTCCCGGACGGCTGCCGGTCGCTCCGTTATTCTAGCAGAAGGCCCCGCCTTAGCAGAAGCCTTGGGCCTTTAGGTAGTTATAGGCCTGCACAACCGCCCTGAAGCGGTCTTCACTGGAACGGTCGCCCCCGTTGGCATCCGGATGGTGGCGCTTCACGAGTTCCTTGTAGCGGGCCTTCATGGCCTCGGCGGTGGCGTCGATCTCGAGGCCGAGGGTCTCGAAGGCCTTGCGTTCGGCGTTGCGGATCATGCGGCCCTCGGGGGCCTCCGGTGACGGTGCTGCACCGCTCGTGCCGCCAAAGATGCGGAAAGGGTCGCTCCAGCTCTCGCCGGTCAAGTCGGGGTTCGCGCCCTTTTTACCGCGTTTCTTCTCGCCGCCGTTCTGGCCCATCTTCCAGGTCGGACGGTGGCCGGTCAGCGCGTCTTTCTGATATTTCGCGACCGCGTCGTCCTTCATTCCCGAAAAATAATTGTAGTTCGCGTTGTACTCGCGAACATGGCCGATGCAGTAATTCCAGAACTCGCCCTCGCGGTCGCGGCCCTTCGGCGCCTTGTGCGTGCCGGGCTCCTTGCAACCAGCCCAATCGCAGGCAGGGCTCTCCACTTTGAGCTTCTGCTTCTTGTTCCGCTCGATCGGCTTGATGCGGATTTTATCGAAAAGGGGCGAGTCGAACTTCATGTGACAAGTATATGGCTGCTGCGGGCGGCCCGCACAAGGAACGCAAATTGAAGGATAACGGGAAGTTGTTGGCGCATCGTTGACGGAAAGACCATAGCGCTTTATGCGGCGCGGCCATGACGAAACCTGACAAGACTATAGATCGCATTCGCGACCGTTTGACGGCGGCGCTGAAGCCGGAGTCGATCGAGGTGCTGGACGAGAGCGGGCAGCATGTCGGCCACGCCGGCGCGATCCCCGGCAAGGTCACGCATGTGCGCGTGATTGTCACGGCGGAAGCGTTTCAGGGCAAAGGCCGTCTTGACCGGCACCGCATGGTCAACGATTTACTCAATCACGAAATGAGCGCGGGCCTGCATGCGCTCGCGATCGTGCCGAAGGCGCCGGGCGAATAACTATTCCGCGAGAGCGTCCTTCAGGAGTTCGCGCACAGCATTCGTATCTACACTTTTTGCGATGAACGCCTTGCCGATACCCTTGGCAAGAATGAAGACGAGTTTGCCGCGCACGACCTTCTTGTCCTGCATCATCAGCGAGAGCAGGCCGTCGGGGCCGGGAAGCGAGCCGGGAATTTGCGAGAGCTTCACCGGCAGGCCGACGCCTGCGAGATGCTTGATCACGCGCTGGACGTCTGCGTCCTTGCAGAGTTTGAGTTTCGCAGAGAGCCTGAACGCGAGCACCATCCCGAGCGCAACACCTTCGCCATGCAGGAGCCGGTCCGAATAGCCGGTCGCAGCTTCAAGCGCGTGGCCGAAGGTGTGACCGAGATTAAGAAGTGCGCGTTCGCCGCTTTCACGCTCGTCGCGGCCGACGATCGCGGCTTTCGCCTTACAGCTTGTCGCAACGGCTTTGGCGCGCGCCGGCCCGCCCGCGAAAATTTCCGGGGCGCTCTTTTCAAGCCACGCGAAGAACTTCGCGTCGTTGATGAGGCCGTATTTCGTGACCTCGGCGTAGCCGGCGCGGAATTCTCGCGCGGGCAGCGTGTCCAGCGTTTTCAGATCGGCGAGCACGAGTGCCGGTTGGTGAAACGCGCCGATCAGATTTTTGCCCTGTGGCGAGTTGATGCCGGTCTTGCCGCCGACGGAAGAATCCACCTGCGCAAGAAGCGTCGTCGGAATCTGCACGAAATCGACGCCGCGGCGCACGACGCTTGCCGCGAAGCCAGCGAGATCGCCGATCACGCCGCCGCCGAGCGCCACGACGAGATCGCCGCGCTCGATCCGCGATTGCAGAATTGCTTCCGCGACCGTTTCCAGATTGGAAAAACTCTTGGTGCCTTCGCCCGCGGAGAGAAGAACGCTGCGATAGGCAATCTTCGCGGCTTCCAGAGATTTTTCGAGCATTGCCAGATGGTGATGCGCAACATTGCCGTCGGTGACGATCGCAACCGAAGTGCCGGGCTTGAGCTTCGCAATGCGCTTGCCGGCCTCCGCAAGCAGGTTCTCGCCGATCACGATGTCATAGCTGCGCTTGCCGAGCCTGACCTTCACGATTTCTGTCTTCGATTTCTTATCGATTTTTTTGGCGCCGGGCATGATCAGGTTTCGCTTTTGGACAACGAGGTATCGAGCAAATTGACGATTGCCTCAACCACTTCTTCATGGGGCACTTCGCAGGAGGTAATCGTAAGGTCGGCCTCGGCATAGGTCGCTTCGCGCGCGGCAAGAAGATTGCGCAGCGTTCCTTCCGGATCCGCGTTCTGCAAAAGCGGGCGATTGGATTTGCGCTTCACGCGCTTGAACAACGTTTCAACATCGGCTTTGAGCCAGATCGAAACGGCTTTCTCCTTAATACGCGCGCGTGTGTCGGCATTCATGAATGCACCGCCGCCGGTCGCGATCACCTGCGGGCCGCTTTCGAGCAGCCGCGCGATCACCTTCTGCTCGCCCTTGCGGAATTCGGCCTCGCCTTTGGTCTGGAACAGTTCGGGGATCGTCATGTTGGCGGCGCGCTCGATTTCAGCGTCCGCGTCGGAGAATTCGAGACCCAGCCGCTGGCCGAGCCTGCGGCCGATCGAGCTTTTGCCGGAGCCCGGCATGCCGACC
>JAKFYO010000375.1 GCA_021730825.1 Hyphomicrobiales bacterium | reverse complement strand
CTGCAACGGCCGCGCGAGTTTCGCGGCAATCGGCTCCGGCGAGGTCAGCGCAATTCGCTTCGGCACCAGTTCGCCGATGATCAGCGAAAGATAAGTGATTGCGACCACGACCGCGCCGAAAGCGATTTCGTCGCCATAGGGATCGAGGATGGGATACCGGTTCAGCACTTCGCCGAGCCGCGCGCCGAGCGTAGCCCCGCCGAAAGCGCCCGACAGAATGCCGATCAGCGTAATGCCTACCTGCACGCCGGAGAGAAAACGGCTCGGGTTCTCCGAAAGCGCGAGCGCCCGCGCCGCACCCCGGCTGCCGTTCTCGGCCATCTGCTGCAGACGAATGCGGCGGGACGAAACGATCGCCATCTCCGCCATGGCGAAGAGGCCGTTGAGCAGCGTGAGGCCCACAACGACCGACAGTTCCAACCATATGCCCATGATGGCGGCCAATTTCGCATGGGCCGGGCAGGGCCCGCAATGGCACTGCACCCGTTTGAAAACGCACAGGAAATAGGCTCAATTACCGCGCAATAAACGGGGAAACGCCAAGGAACCACTATGTTGCATACGATTTCGGGCTTCGACCGCATCGGAGAGGAAAACGCCTTTGCGGTGCTCGCACGCGCCGCCGATCTTGCAGCACAGGGGCGGGACATCGTGAGCCTAGGCATCGGCCAGCCCGATTTCCCGACCCCGCCGCACATCGTGGAGGCCGCGATCAAGGCGCTGCGCGACGGTCACCATGGCTACACGCCCGCCACCGGCATCCTCCCGCTGCGCGAGGCGATCGCGGCCGACCTGCACAAGCGCTTTTCGGTCGAAGTATCGCCCGGCAATGTCGCGGTCGTGCCCGGCGGCAAGATCACGATGTTCGCGGCGATCCTGATGTTCGGCGAACCGGGCGCGGACATTCTCTATCCCGATCCGGGATTTCCGATTTACCGCTCCATGATCGAATTCACCGGCGCGAACCCGGTTCCGATTCCGGTGCACGAGGAAAATGGCTTCGCCTTCTCGGCGGAAGAAACGCTCTCGCTGATCACGCCGAAGACGCGGCTCATCATCATCAACTCGCCCGCCAATCCGACCGGCGGCGTCACGCCGAAATCCGAAGTCGACAAGTTCGTGGCCGGGATGGAGAAGCATCCGAACGTCGCGATCATGTCGGACGAAATCTACGACCAGATGGTCTATGACGGCGAGAAGCACGTTTGCCTGCTCACCTATCCGTCGATCCGCGATCGGCTCATCTTGCTGAACGGCTGGTCGAAGACTTACGCAATGACCGGCTGGCGCATGGGCTATTCGGTCTGGCCGCAGGCGCTTTACGAGAATATCCGCAAGCTCGCGGTGAACGCGTGGTCCTGCGTGAATGCGCCGTCGCAATATGCGGCACTCGCAGCACTCACCGGCTCGCAGGATGCCGCGCAGCACATGGTCGCGGAATTCGACAAGCGGCGGAAAGTTGTCGTCAGCGAATTGAACAAGCTGCCCGGCATTTCGTGTGCCACGCCGAAGGGTGCGTTCTATGCGTTCCCGAATATCAAGAACACCGGCTGGAAGGCGAAGAAGCTTGCGTCATCGCTGCTCGAAGAGTCGGGCGTCGCGATCATCGGTGGTCCGGATTTCGGAATTCTCGGCGAAGGCTATGTGCGCTTGTCCTATGCGAACTCCACCGAGAATATATTGAAAGCGATCGGCCGCATGGGCGAGTTTCTTTCGACCCGCAAAGCCGCGTGACCGGCCGATAATGCGCGCGCGGCTATCCGCTCTCTTTCTTCTGATCGGAACCGCGCTCGCGCTCGCGCAAGCCGTCCGCCCCTCGCGCGAAATTTGTGACGGCACCAAACTCACCGGCCGTCCCTACTTTCTTTGTCTCGAGAAAGCGATGTTCGATTCGAACCGCGAGCTTGAAGCGCTGGTCGAACGCATCCTTGGCTTTATCGACATGCGCCCCGATCTCGCTCCCGCGCAGAAAGGCCGCTGGAAAAGCTCGCTCGAGGAAGCGCAGATTCTTTTCGTTCGCTTTCGCAATCAGGAGTGTCAGGCGGTGGCGCCGTTCGAGGGAACCAAGACCGGCCGCATCGGCTCGTTCGACGAGCGGCTCACTTGCCTGATCGACAAGAACGTGACGCGTATGCGCGAGTTGGAAGTGCGCTACACGAGATAGCGTTTGCACCCGCGCAACAAAAAGCCCGCCGAAACGGCGGGCTTTTTGTTTTTATGGCTTTGGTTGCGGGGGTAGGATTTGAACCTACGACCTTCAGGTTATGAGCCTGACGAGCTACCGGGCTGCTCCACCCCGCGCCAGAGGCAAAAATGCCGGCAAGTTCCCGCCGGCGCCGGGTATGTAGCAATCCGATGACGCAAATGAAAGGCCGCGAATGACCTAAATTGGCCGAAAAGCGAGGCAAAATCGCGCGCTAAAACGCTTCCTGTGCGCCTGCTGGAGCGCAAATAAGCCCTCTCGCGAAGCAAGGATGCAGGACTTGCGCTTGCCCCGGAACGTGCCAAGGTCCGCGCCCGGGGGTTTAAAGGACCCATACAGGTAGAGGACAACATGCAGTTTCGTACGTCAGGTTTTCGCGGCATTGCCGGGGTTGCTGCCGCAACCGCGCTCCTGTTTGGAGCCGGACTTTATTCGCTGAACGTTTCCGCGCAGCCCAAACTCGATATTCATTTCGTTCCGACGCCGCATGAAGTCGTGAAGCGCATGCTGGAACTCGCGAAAGTCGGCCCGTCCGACACGCACTACGATCTGGGCTCCGGCGACGGACGCATCGTGATCGCGGCGGTCAAGGATTTCAAAGCCAAGAAGGGCGTCGGCATCGATCTCGATCCGCAGCGCATCAAGGAAGCCACCGAGAACAAGGCGAAGGCGAGCCTCGGCGACAACGTCACCTTCCGCGAACAGAACATTTTCGAAACCGACCTGTCTGAAGCGACCACGGTTTCGATGTATCTCCTCACCTCGATCAACATCCGCATGCGGCCGAAACTGCTCAAGGAATTGAAGCCCGGCACCCGCATCGTGACCCACGCCTTCAACATGGGCGAGTGGAAGCCCGAGCACGACGAAAGCGTGAACGGCTACCAGGTCTATCTGTTCATCGTCCCAGCCAACGTCACCGGCAAATGGGAAGTGAGCGAAGGTGAGAAGAAAATCGCGCTCGACCTGAAGAGCGAGTTCACCGACCTCTCCGGCTCGGCCACCGTTAACGGCAAGGCTTCGGAAATCAAGAACGGCAAGATCACCGGCACCAAGATCGAATTCACGATCGACGTGGACGGCAAGCCGGTGAAGTATGAAGGCAACCTCGACAACGGCACCATCACCGGCACCGGCGCCGCCAAGTGGACAGCGAAGAAGTCGTAAGCGCTTTTTCGAAAATCGGAATATAAAATCACGGCCTCTTGGCAAACCGCCAAGGGGCCGTGAACATGAAATGCCCCGGTAAATTCGAGTAAAAACCATGCAGACAGGGTTCATCCGCAATTCTTTCGCAGCGCTTGCCGTTGTCGCCCTTGCCGGCGGCGCATTCGCAGACGAGTCCTTCGCGCAAGCGGCGAACGAATCCGACAACCCCAAACTGGATGTGATTTACGTCCCGACCCCGCATCAGGTCGTAAAAAGAATGCTGGAGCTGGCAAAGGTCGGCCCCGACGACATTCATTACGATCTCGGCTCCGGCGACGGCCGCATCGTGATCGCGGCGGTCAAGGATTTCAAAGCCAGGAAAGGCGTCGGCATCGATCTCGATCCGCAGCGCATCAAGGAAGCGGAAGCAAACCTGGCCAAGACAGAGGTCGGCGACCGCGTCACCTTCCTGAACAAGAATATCTTCGAGACCGATTTCTCCGAGGCGAATGTCATCTCGCTTTATCTGTTGTCGACACTGAACCTGAAATTGCGTCCGACCATCCTCGACATGAAGCCCGGTACGCGCATCGTGACCCAGAGTTTCTCGATGGCGGATTGGGATCCCGAGCACAAAGAACACGTCGAGTTCGACAGCGACGGCTACAAGGGAACGCGGACAGTCTATCTTTACATCGTGCCCGCGAAGGTCGAGGGCAAATGGTCGATGACAGTGGGCTCACAGGAAATTGCGCTCGATCTCAAGCAGCAGTTCCAGCGCATCACGGGCACCGCCTTCATTGGCGGCAAGCCAAGCGAAATCAAGGACGGCCGCTTGAACGGCGCGAATATCGAATTCACTGTCGAAGTTGACGGGAAGCCGGTGAAATACGAGGGCAAGATCGACGGCAACACCATTACCGGTACGAACGACTGGACCGCCAAGAAGGCGTCCTGAACAGAATTTGTGGGGGCATAAAATGGCCAAGCAGGCAGATAAAAAAGCGGGGCTTTCGGTATTTGACGGCGTCATGATGCTGTGCGGCATCGTTATCGGCATCGGCATCTTCAAGACGCCGACGCTGGTTGCCGCAAACTCCGACAGCGGCGCAACCTTCATCGGACTCTGGGTGCTGGGTGGTTTCATCGCGCTGGTGGGCGCGCTTTGCTACGCGGAACTTGGCAGTTCGCACGCAAGCTCCGGCGGCGAGTATCATTTCCTGAGCAAGGCGTTCGGCGAAAAGCTCGGTATGCTGTTCGGCTGGGCGCGCTGCACGATTATCCAGCCCGGCGCGATTGCCGCGGTCGCTTTCGTCTATGGCGAATATATCTCCGAAGTCATCAATCTCGGCCGCTACAGTTTTGCCGTTCACGGCGCACTCGCGGTCATCCTGCTGACGTTGGTCAATCTGATCGGCCTGCGCGAAGCGAGCTGGACGCAGAACTTCTTCGCAATTCTCGCGATCGCAGCGCTGGTTCTTGTTGTTCTGGCTGCATTCTACGTCGGCAAACAGCCAACGGCCGCCGTCGTGGCAAAAGCCCCGGCGGCACCCTTCGCTGCGGCCGGTTTCGCGATGGTCTTCATCCTGCTCACCTTCGGCGGCTGGAACGAGTCGGCCTATCTCTCCGGAGAATTGCGTGACGTGAAGCGCACCATGGCGCCGACCCTGATCTGGTCGATCCTGATCATCACCGCGCTCTACGTGCTGGTGAACATCGGATATCTCACGACCTTCGGCTTGCAGGGGCTGCGCGACTCCAAAGCGATCGGTGCCGACCTGATGCGGCTCGCGGCCGGTAGCGGCGGCGCAATCATCCTCAGCCTGATGATCACCGCGACGGCATTGAGTACGCTTAATGCCACGATCTTTACCGGCGCACGCGGCTACCAGGCGCTTGGACAGGACCTGCCTTGGCTGGGCTTTCTTTCGGAATGGAAAGGCGACAAGCCAGCGAATGCATTACTCACACAAGGCGCTCTTACGCTGATCCTGATCGGCTTCGGTGCGCTTGCGCGTGACGGCTTCGAAACCATGACCGGCTATACCGCGCCGGCGTTCTGGGGTTTCCTCTTCCTTGTTGGCCTCTCGGTTTATGTTTTCCGCAGCCGCGGCGATGTCGCGAAAGACGGCTTCAAGGTGCCGCTCTATCCGGTGTTGCCTGCGATTTTCTGCGCGAGCTGCCTCTGGATGTGCTGGTCGGGCATCAACTATGCGCTCTTCCTCTGGAGCAAGTCCGGCTACGGAATTGCAGGCATGGGCGCGATCCTCGGCATTGCCGTGATGCTCGCCGGCATTCCGCTAGTGCTGCTCACGAAACCGCGGAAAAAGCCCGCGAAGCGATAACGCTTCTCAGAGCAACCCCGCGCTTTCTTGCTGACGCTGCCAGAGGTGCCTGATCAAAAAAAGAAACCGCCGCGGTTCTTTCGAAACGCGGCGGTTTAACCTTTAACGGCAAGAGCCGAAGATCAGTTCTTCTTTTCCTTGCGGGCTGCAAACAACAGGTTCGAGTCGATGATCCGGTTGCGGTAGCCGATGCCGAAGTCGAGCTTCGGCGGCTTGTTCTTCGGATGCCACAGTTGCTGTGCGGCACCCTCGGGGCCCATGCCGAAGATCGGGATCGGTCCGATATAAACGCCGTGCGGATTCAGCGACCACTCGTCCTGCTTGAAATTACGGATCGGAACGCCGGTGTCGTCCTGCACGATGACGTCGGCGTGCTTCAGTACGAAGTCGCGCACCGTCGAGAAGCCGCCGCCGTGCGGCAGATAGGACGCGCTCTTGAACAGCGCATTACCCTGGCCGAACTTCTCGGCAAACTTCAGAAGACCGCTCGCGGCGACGCCGCCGTTCGAGAGATCGCTACGGAAGTAATAGAGCGTCCGCTCGGTGCCGTCCTTGGTGAAGACGATCTTCACGCCCGGCGCAAGCATCTGACCCTTGAAGCCTTCAGCCAGGTTTTCTTTGCCGTCCTTATCGAGCTGGATCAGTGTCACTTCTTTCACGGTCGCGCCGCTGCGCGCGAGATAGACGTAAAGCAGCGGCAACGCGCCACGCACCGACTGGCCGCCGAGGCGGGCACCCATATCCTGCGTGATGAAGAAGGAAAGATTTAGCGAATGCTCGAGCGCCGCGCGCACTGCCGGCAGCGAGTGCACGGTGCGGGCATCGACCGTCGGGATCGGGCCGACCGGCTCAAGACCGACCTGAATGTAGGTCTTGGCATTCGGGTAGAACAAATTCGCGTAGAGGAAGTCGGGGCCGCCGAAGAAGTAATAGAGCGTGTCCTTCGAGCCTTTCACGTTGGCTTCGGTCCAGGCGCGCACTTTCTTGAACTGCTTTTCGTCGGCCTTTTCCCAGGTGCCGTCGAATGCCTTGGCATAGTTCTGCCAGGCCGGGTCCTTCGTAAACTTACCGACGGCGGAGTCCGCCGTAACCGACATACCCGCAT
>JAKFYO010000133.1 GCA_021730825.1 Hyphomicrobiales bacterium | reverse complement strand
GGACTGCGGCCTTCGACGTGAAGACCACCGAAGACGCGGTGCGGGATTTGCCCATCGCGCCCCACATCGGGCGGAAATGCACCGGCTGCGGCGTCGGGATCGAGGCGTTCGGATCGCCCATCTGGGCCGCGACGATGCTGCCGCCCTTCAGGATCATGTCGGGTTTGGTGCCAAAGAACGCCGGCGACCAGATCACGAGGTCGGCGAGCTTGCCTTTTTCTACAGAACCAATGTGTTTCGACACGCCATGCGCGATTGCGGGATTGATCGTGTATTTCGCGATGTAGCGCTTGGCGCGGATGTTATCGTTGCCCTTCTCGCCTTTCAGCGAGCCGCGCTGCTTCTTCATCTTGTCGGCGGTCTGCCAGGTACGCGTCGCGACTTCGCCGATGCGGCCCATGGCCTGACTGTCGGACGACATCATCGAAAGCGCACCGATGTCATGAAGAATGTCTTCGGCCGCAATCGTCTCGCGGCGGATGCGGCTTTCTGCGAACGCCAGGTCCTCTGCAATGCCCGGATCGAGATGGTGGCAGACCATGAGCATGTCGAGATGCTCATCCAGCGTGTTCACCGTGAACGGCCGCGTCGGATTGGTCGATGACGGCAGCACATTCGGCAGGCCAGCGACCTTCATGATGTCCGGCGCGTGGCCGCCGCCCGCACCTTCCGTGTGGAAGGCATGAATGGTGCGGCCTTTGAATGCCTTGATCGTGTCTTCCACGAAGCCCGATTCATTCAGTGTGTCGGAGTGCAGCATCACCTGCACGTCGAGTTGGTCGGCGACCGTAAGACAGCAATCGATAGCAGCCGGTGTCGTGCCCCAGTCTTCGTGCAGCTTCAGCGCACAGGCACCACCCAGCACCATCTCTTCCAGCGCGCCGGGAAGCGAAGCATTGCCCTTGCCGGAAATGCCGATGTTGATCGGCACTTCGTCCATCGCCTGGATCATGCGGCCGATGTGCCATGGGCCGGGAGTGCAGGTTGTCGCCAGCGTGCCATGCGCGGGACCGGTGCCGCCGCCCAGGAGCGTCGTGACACCCGACATCAACGCGTCGTCGAGCTGCTGCGGACATATAAAGTGAATGTGGCTGTCGAAGCCCCCTGCGGTGACGATCTTCCCCTCGCCCGCGATCGCTTCCGTACCGGGCCCGATAATAATATCGACGTTCGGCTGGATGTCCGGATTACCGGCTTTGCCGATCGCAACGATCTTCCCGTCCTTGATGCCGATATCGGCTTTAACGATGCCCCAGTGATCGAGGATCACAGCGTTGGTAATGACGGTATCGACGGCACCTTGTGCGCGCGTCACCTGTGACTGTCCCATGCCGTCGCGGATGACTTTGCCGCCGCCGAACTTCACCTCTTCGCCATAGGTGGTGAAGTCCTTCTCGATCTCGATAAAGAGCTCGGTATCTGCGAGCCGCACCTTGTCGCCGGTCGTGGGTCCGAACATGTCCGCATAAGCGGCACGCGACATTTTACTCATGATGCGGCTCTCGCATTTAGCTGTCGCTGGTTTGCGGCAGCAGTTTCATATGCTTTCGCAGCACGACGCGGCCGTCGTCCTGCAAGGTGAAATCGATTTCGTCTCCGGCATCCAAGTCCCAGAGACGGCGAAGCACGACAGGCAGCGTCACCTGTCCCTTGGTCGTGAGCGTTGCGCGAGCGCGGTAATTCAGTTTGTGCGGCATGGTTCGGCTTCCTTCTTCCCGTAAGGAGAAAGTAAGGAGCCTGCGCGCTTATGGTTAACGAGCGGTTAATCACAGCTTGCCCATCACATCTTGCCGGAAGCCATAGACCTCGCGCTTGCCGGCCATTGCGACGAGTGTGACCTCGCGACTCTGCCCAGGCTCGAAACGCACAGCAGTTCCCGACGCGATTGCGAGGCGCATGCCTTTGGTTTTCTCGCGGTCGAATTTAAGCGCGGGGTTCGTCTCGAAGAAATGATAATGCGAGCCGACCTGGATCGGGCGGTCGCCGGTATTCGCGACTTTAATTTTCAGCGTCGCGCGGCCGGAATTGAGTTCGATGTCGCCCTTCGCGGTTACGATCTCGCCCGGTACCGGCTTTGGCTTCTTCTTGTCTTTCTTCTTTGAAGAGGCCGCACGGATCGGATTGTGCACGGTGACGAGCTTAGTGCCGTCCGGAAACGTAGCCTCTACCTGCACATCGTGGATCATTTCGGCGATGCCATCCATCACCTGACTTGCTTTCAGGACTTTCGCACCATCACGCATCAACTGCGCGACAGTCCTGCCGTCGCGTGCGCCCTCGACCACGTAATCCGTGATCAGTGCAATCGCCTCAGGATGATTCAGCTTCACGCCGCGCTTCAGGCGTTTGCGCGCAACTTCGGCAGCCATCGCGATCAGAAGTTTGTCTTTTTCTCTTGGCGTCAGGTTCATGCTTGCCTCGAACTATAAAGAGTATGCGCGCGGCGGCGGCGTGCCCGCCGCTTCGAGCGCGGAGAGAACCGCGGCGCGGATCGAAATCGAATCTTCTGCAAGAATGCGCGCAACGAGTATTCCATCGAAGGCGCTGGCACCAGCCTCGATGCCCTCGCCTTGCAGCGCCTCGCGCACGGCATCTAGTTTGCTCATCGCGTCATTCGAGACGCAGACCATGGTCGCCATCGCGATCCTGCCGTTCATCGCGGCATGACGATTGAGTGTCGCTTTCACATCGTCTTCCAGTGTGAGTGCGTCAGCAAAAACCAGCTTGCCGCCGCGGCGGATGTGCCAGCGGTCACGGAGCAGGCCCCGCGCGACTTTCTCTCCCATGGCATCGCGGCCAAAGACAACGGCTTCGCAGATCGCGAGAGATGCATCGGGAGAGACTTCGGCAGCAATTTCGCGCTCTACGCGTGCACGATCGAATAAAATCGTCTCCTGCGGGAGCCAGAACAACTCCGAGCCTTGTTCCGCTTTCAATGAAACCGAGACGCGCGCGGTCAGGCCATTCGAGCGATAGATCTTCTCTGCGGCTTGGCTTGTGATTGCGAGCGAGGCGTCCTCGCCCGTTTCAATCCGATATTCGAGTTTGTCGCCGCCAACGATGCCGCCAGCCGTATTGATCAGGATGGCTTCGAGGCGATCTTCGCGGATACGCGGGAAGCGCACGCGGAGCGGGCCGCTCTCCGCGATGTCTTCGGCCGCGCTCCCTGCACCCGTATGCGCGACGACGAGATTCAGCGCGCCGCTCGCGCGGATCGAGGCCGGTAGCGTTGCGGGAGCCGCTACCTCAGAGGGAAAGACGTTGACGGACATCGGTCGACTGCATCATTGCGCGATCGCCGGAGAGAATGAACTGGCCGCGCTCCATCACTGCGAAAGTGTCCGCAAGTTCAGCGGCAAAGTCAAAATATTGTTCCACAAGCAGGATCGCGATATCGCCGCGATCGCGCAGGTATTTGATCGCCTTGCCGATGTCCTTGATGATCGAGGGCTGGATGCCCTCGGTCGGTTCATCGAACACGATCAGCTTAGGCCGCATCGTCAACGCGCGGCCGATCGCAAGCTGCTGCTGCTGCCCGCCCGATAGATCGCCACCACGGCGGCGGGTCATGCTCTTCAAGACCGGGAACAGCGAATAGACATCGTCGGGGATCGAACGGTCGGCGCGCTTTAGCGGCGCAAAGCCGGTCTCAAGATTTTCTTCGACGGTCAGCAGCGGAAAGATTTCCCGGCCTTGCGGGACGAAGGCGATGCCCATGCGCGCGCGATCTGCAGGCGCGGTCTTCGTAATATCTTTGCCTTCGAATGAGATACTGCCGTTGCGAACGGGCTGCTGGCCGACGATCGCGCGCAAGAGCGAAGTCTTGCCGACGCCGTTGCGGCCCAGCACGCAGGCAACCTTGCCGCTCTCGACTTTCAACGAGACGCCACGAAGCGCCTGTGCAGCGCCGTAATAAAGATCGATGTTGCTTACTTCTAGCATCGTTCAGCGCCCCAGATAGACTTCGACCACGCGGTCGTTCGTTGAGACCTGATCGATGTCGCCTTCGGCAAGTACCGACCCTTCGTGCAGGCAGGTCACTTTCACGCCGAGCTCGCGCACGAAAACCATGTCGTGCTCGACCACGACGACCGAGCGCTCTTTATTGATCTCTTTTAAAAGCTCCGCGGTCTGATGCGTTTCTGCGTCGGTCATGCCGGCGGCAGGCTCGTCGACGAGCAAGAGCTTCGGCTCCTGTGCCAGCAACATGCCGATCTCGAGCCATTGTTTCTGGCCGTGCGAGAGACCGCCCGCGAGGCGGCCTTTATGATCGCCAAGGCGCGTGATGCTGAGCAGTTCCTCGATGCGTTTCGTTTCGGCCGCACTCTCTTTCCAGAACAGGTTGGATGCGGGCCCGCGCGGCCCGGCAAGCGCGAGCACCAGGTTGTCGTAGACGGTGTGATGCTCAAACACGGTCGGCTTCTGGAATTTCCGGCCAATGCCGAGATTTGCGATGCTTGCCTCGTCCATCGTGGTGAGATCGACGCTACCTTGTTGAAACAGCACGTCGCCGGAGTCCGGCCGCGTCTTGCCGGTGATGATGTCCATCATCGTGGTCTTGCCGGCGCCGTTCGGGCCGATGATCGCGCGCATCTCGCCAGGCTCGATCGTGAGCGCGAGGTTGTTGATCGCACGGAAGCCATCGAAGGCAACGGAGACGCCGTCGAGATAAAGTAATGCGGAGGTGAGCTTTTCAGCCATCGCTTACTCCGCCGGGCTCGGTTGCGTGGCGGCGCCATTCATCGAAGAGTCCTTAGACTTCCTGCGCGGCATATACTTGTCATAGAAATCGCCGAAGGTGCCGACGATGCCTTTCGGCATTAGCAGTGTCACGAAGACGAAGAGTGCGCCGAGCGCGAACAGCCAGTAGAGCGCGAGCGAGATACCGGCAAAGGGTGTTGCGAAGAAGAGAACCAGAAGCGCGCCCGTCCCCACACCCGCCGCTTCCGGCCGTGTAGTCAGGATCAAGGTTGCAAAAGCAATCGCAGCAACGGTCAGACCTGCATAGGCACCGACCGGCCCCGGAATAAACGAACCCGCGAACGCAAGCACCGCGCCGGCAGCGATGCCTATCAGAGCAGGCAGGCGCGACTTCCAGACAAGGAAGGCCGCGAGCGCGAGCACGCCAACGCCAAAGAGCCAGAACGGCGCAATCAGACCGCCGGTGAACAACGTCTTCGCGTAATTCACGACGAACGCGCCGAGCGCGGCACCAACGAGCGTGCCGCGTCCACCGACCGCGACCCAGATGATGATCTCGATCGAGTTCGCCGGAGAGAACTCACTTGGGTTTATGATCCCGACTTGCGGCACGTAAAGCGCGCCCGCAATGCCCGCGAGGCAGGCGGAAACGACGAAGGCAACCAGCTTATAATTCTCGACGCGATAGCCGATGAAGCGCGCACGCGATTCCTGATCGCGCACCGCGATCAGCACTTTTCCGAATTTCGAGGTCACCATCCATCGGCAAAGCAGATAGCCAAGGATCAGAAAAATCGCAGACAGGAAGAACAAAACAGCGCGCGTGCCCTGTGCCTGTACGTTGAAGCCGAGAATGTCTTTAAAGTCGGTAAGGCCGTTATTGCCGCCAAAGCCGAAATTGTTTCGGAAGAAAGCGAGCAAAAGCGCAAACGTCATCGCCTGCGTGATGATCGAGAGATAGACGCCGGTGACGCGCGAGCGGAACGCAAACCAGCCAAAGATGAAAGCAAGCACTGCTGGAACGATGATCACCATCGCCGCGGCAAAGATGAACCAGTCGAAGCCGTACCAAAACCATGGCAGTTCCTTGTAGTTCAGGAACACCATGAAATCCGGCAGCACGGGATGCGCGTAGACACCGCGCGTACCGATCTGGCGCATCAGGTACATGCCCATCGCATAGCCGCCTAGCGCGAAGAACGCGCCGTGGCCTAACGAAAGAATGCCGGCATAGCCCCAGACCAGATCGACCGAGAGGGCCAAGAGCGCATAGCAAAGATATTTTCCGACCAGCGCCATGATGTAGGTCGGCACGTGAAACGGGTTCGACGGCGGCAGCAAGAGATTGAGCGCCGGCACGATAATCGCCATCGCGAGAATGATCGCGACGAAGATTCTGCCGCGCCCGTCCAGGAGCCGGAGAAGAAACTGTTCCTGCTTCACGCTTCCACCGCCCGGCCTTTGAGTGCGAACAAGCCGCGCGGCTTCTTCTGAATGAAGATAATGATCAGCACGAGAATGATGATCTTGCCGAGCACGGCACCGGCGAAAGGCTCGAGGAACTTGTTCGCAATGCCGAGCGAGAGTGCCGCGATCAGCGTACCGAACAGGTTGCCGACGCCGCCGAACACGACGACGAGGAAGCTGTCGATGATGTAGCCCTGCCCGAGGTTCGGCGAGACGTTGTCGATCTGTGAGAGCGCAACACCGGCGATGCCCGCGATGCCGGAGCCTAGACCGAAGGTCAACGCATCGACATAGCTTGTCTTGATGCCCATGGACGACGCCATGCGGCGGTTCTGGGTGACTGCGCGCATTTCAAGTCCGAAGCGCGTGAAGCGCAGCACGAAGAGCAACGCCACGAACACCGACATCGAGAACACGATGATCCAGAGGCGATTATATGTGATGGCTAGACCGCCGATCTCGAATGCGCCGGACATCCAGCTCGGCGCGCCGACTTCGCGGTTGGTGGGGCCAAATGCGGTACGCACCGCCTGCTGGAGGATGAGCGACAGACCCCAGGTCGCGAGCAGCGTTTCCAGCGGACGGCCGTAGAGGAAACGGATGATGCCGCGCTCGATCAGCACGCCGACGAAGCCGGCGGTGAGAAACGCAAGCGGCAGCGCGATTGCGAGCGAATAGTCGAACAGGCCCGGATAATTCTGCCGGATGATCTCTTGCACTACGAAAGTAACGTAAGCGCCGATCATTACCATCTCGCCATGCGCCA
>JAKFYO010000103.1 GCA_021730825.1 Hyphomicrobiales bacterium | reverse complement strand
ACTCTTTATGCGTGGTGTAGTCGATTTTCGGACCCCGGCCGGGCGGATCGGCGGGAACGTCGTTTTCGAGGGGGATCGATAAGTCGATAATCTTCATGGCTTTCCTCCCGCCAGCGGCTTTAGCCGCCCTGTTGCGTGTAGGCAAAAATATCGATATTTTTGATTTTGTCGACTATTGGATTTCAGCATGGCGCCTTCGACCCTCACGAAGCCAGCTTCGACAACGGCAACCGAGGCCGCTGTACGCAAGCTCAAACAGGACATCATGTCCGGTGCGCTTGCGCCGGACTCCCAGCTAAAAATGCGGGAATTGAAGTCGCGTTACGGCATTGGCGCCAGCCCGATGCGCGAAGCGCTCGCGCAACTTGCCGCCGAGGGGTTCGTGCATCAGCGTGCGCAAAAAGGATTTCGCGTTCCGCCGGTCAGCATCGAGGAACTCGTCGATATCACGAAGACACGGCAGTTCGCCGAAGCCGAAGCGTTGCGCCTCGCAATTGAGCATGCGACGCCCGCCTGGGAAGAGGAAATCGTAGCAAGCTTTCACGTGTTGGAACGCGCGATCATCCAGACGAAAGCCGGCGAGAAGGATCGCGATTATTTCGAAGAACGGCATCACCGCTTTCATCGCGCGCTGATCAGCGCCTGCCCTTTGCACTCCTTACGTGAATTCTGTGACGAGCTTTATGTCCGCAAGACGCGCTATCGCCGCCTGCTCGGTAGTTATGGCTTTACCGCGAAAGAAGTGATCGGTGAGCATCGCGTTCTGATGGAAGCGGTTCTCGCACGGAACACCGGACGCGCGAGACAAGTCATTTCCGCCCATATCGGCATCACCGCTGACGTCATTGCCGAGGTGCTGCGCGCCAAAGACAAGGTCTCGCCAACACCAAAAAAGAACGCGAAGCGGAGGAAGCCTCGCCGCCAAGCCAACCGATAACGAGCAAAAATAAGGACAGGGAGTAAGGGAAATGAAACAAAAATTGTATGCCGCACTCGCCATTCTTTGCGCAGGCGTGTTTACACTTAGCTTGCAAGGCGCACTTGTTGCGCAGACGCCGGCAAAGCTTAAAGTCGCCTACACCGCGACTTCAGATTTTGCGAGCGGGTTCATCGCCCAGGAGGCTGGACACTTCAAGAAGCGCGGACTTGAGGTGGAGTTTCAGTTGATCCCTCTGAACTCGACGATGCCGGCAGCACTTCAGTCGGGATCGATCGATCTCGCCGGCACCACGCTCCCGGTATTCCTGCAGGCAGTCGATAGCGGCCTCGATCTCGTGGCAATCGCGGGTTCCGGCACGACCCTCCCTTCAGACCAGAACTTCGCTATCGTGGTGAAGCCTGACATCACGATCGCAAAGCCTGAAGACTATGCAGGCAAGCGCATCGGCGTACCGGGTCTAGGCGCTTTCCTGCATGTTCTTTTCCAGAACTGGCTTCTCGAAAAGGGCGTCGACATCAAGAAGGTAACGTTCGTCGAAGTCTCCTTCCCGCAGATGGCGGACGTTCTGCGCGCCGGCAACGTCGATGGTGTGATCACGGGCGAGCCCATTATGAGCCGCATCGTGCAGGCCAAGATCGGAAAGATCGCTACCTACTTCAACGAAGTGCTGAAAGGCGAGATGCCGATCATCGTCTATTCTTCTACCCGCAAGTGGTACGAGGCGAATAAGGCCACGGCCAATGCTTTCCGCGACGCGGTGGCTGATGGCGTGAAAGATGTCCGCAAGGATGACGCTTTCCTTCGCACTTCAATCGGCAAATACATCAAGCTGCCGCCCGAGGTACTGCAAACCATGCCGATCAACGGCCAATGGCGCGCGGAAATTC
Organism: Hyphomicrobiales bacterium; assembly: GCA_021730825.1. Classification (GTDB taxonomy): domain Bacteria; phylum Pseudomonadota; class Alphaproteobacteria; order Rhizobiales; family Xanthobacteraceae. The sequence continues at coordinate 5,160 of JAKFYO010000103.1, read as the reverse complement.
CGCAGGAAAACATGGCGCGCTGGATTCAGATCATGGAGAAGCAAAAAATGCTTCGCACCAAACTCGATCTGAAAAAGCTCGTCGCCCAGTAATGGCGCAAAATGCCGCGATCGAGCTGAAAGACGTCAGTCTCTCTTTCGGCTCCAACGAAATTCTCACCGGGATCGATATGTCCGTCGAGCCCGGTGAGTTCGTATGCGTGATCGGGGCATCCGGTTCGGGCAAGACTACGCTCCTCCGGATGATTGCCGGGCTATTGCCGCCGACAACAGGTGCGGTCCTCCTGCACGGAAAAGCGGTCCGTTCGCCCACGCGCCGCGTTGCCGTTGTATTTCAGGATTACGGTCGTGCGTTGCTACCGTGGCGTCGCGCCTACGCCAATGTCAGCTTGCCACTGGAAGCGAGCGGCATGCCGGCAAACCAGCGCCCGGCGCGCATTCGCCAACTACTTGCGAAAGTTGGACTTGCCAATCACGAAGATAAGTTTCCCGGCCAGCTTTCCGGCGGCATGCAACAGCGTTTGCAGATCGCGCGTTCGCTCGCACAGGAGCCCGATACGCTGCTGATGGATGAGCCGTTTGGCGCGCTTGACGCGATGACGCGGCAGACCTTGCAGGACGAAGTGCTGCGGCTCGTCGCGGAACGGAAGACGACCGTGTTCTTCGTGACGCATGACATTGAGGAAGCGCTTTATCTCGGCGATCGCGTAGTTGCGCTCGATTCCAATCCGGGCCGCGTTGCCTATGACATCAAGGTGCCGTTGCCGCGCCCGCGCGATCAGTTAACGACGCGCGAGCATCCGGAATTTCTTCGGCTGCGGCGCGAAATGTTCGAGATCATGAACAAGATCCACGCATGACGGCCGCTCTCACAAAGAGCTGGCGCGGCTGGCTATTGCCGTTCTCCGTCGTGATCGGAGCGGAAGCCTGGTTCCTGTTCAATCCTATCCTGAGCGATACGCTCGCAGCACCTTCGAAAATAATTCGCGGCGCGGTTGAGACGATGATGGATGGCACGCTGCTGCGGACGACTTATCAGACGCTTTTCGGCGCAGCCGCGGGCCTTTTTATCGGCATGGCGGCGGGAACTGCTTGCGGCATCGTGATCGGCTTATTCTGGACCGCAGATCGCCTCTCCTCCTGGTCGGTTGAAATGCTGCGCCCCATCCCGTCGGTCGCTCTGATTCCGCTTTCGCTGCTAACCTTCGGCTACGGCTACCGCATGGAATATGCGGTCGTTGCCTGGGCGACTTTCTGGCCGTTTCTCATTCTGACGCAACACGCGCTGAAGCAGATCGATGTGCGGCTGCTCGAAGTCTCAAGGCTTATGGGTTTTGGTATTTTCTCACGAATCTTCAAGATCATGCTGCCAGCCGCCGCCCCTCGTCTTTTCACGGCGCTGCGTCTTGCCGTCGGCCTTTCGCTGGTTGTCGCGGTCACGGTGGAGATCGCCGCGAACCCGCAAGGTCTCGGCTACGGCCTCATGGTCGCACAGGAGTCGCTGCGTCCGGACCGCATGTTCGCCTTACTGATCTGGGTTGGCCTTCTTGGCTGGGCGCTCAACTATATTCTCGTTCGCCTTGAGGGACGCCTGTTCGCACATCGCGCGCCCGGATTGGCGGCCGACGCATGAAGCGTTTTCGCGTTCTCGATATCGTGCTCGGCATTCTCGGCCTGCTTACGCTGCTTTGGATCTGGCATCTCGTGACGATGCTCGAGCTGATCCCGCGCGTATTCTTGCCGAGCCCTGCGGCGACGATTGCTGCGCTCGAATGGGGGCTCGTCAACGGCGATCTGCTCCCACAGACGCTTGCCACCATCAACCGCATGATTCAGGGGTGGCTGCTCGCAAGCCTGGTTGCAATCGCGGTCGGCAGTCTAATCGGCGTGTCAGCCATCGCCCGCGCCTATATCCAGCCGACATTGGAGTTTCTTCGACCATTGCCTGCTTCCGCAATTATCCCGGTTGCCATCTCCATTTTCGGCCTGAATTCAAGCATGGTGCTTGGCGTCGTCGTGTTTGGCGCGGTTTGGCCGACACTACTCGGCACCATTCACGGCTTCGCGCATGTCGAGCCGCGGCTCGTAGAGGTCTCGCGTCTCCTGCAAATGTCGCGATGGGAGTTTATCTATAAGATTGGATTGCCGAACGCAGTCCCCGACATTCTCGCCGGCATGCGGCTCTCGCTTACGGTCGCGCTCATTCTCGCCGTTGTCGGCGAGTTGCTCACCGCACAGGAAGGATTAGGAACAGCGGTGCTGCACGCCGCGCGTTCCTATCGCGCCGCGGATCTCTACGCGGGCATCCTGCTCCTTGGCCTGATCGGACTTGTCAGCAACTATGGTCTAGCGATTGCTGACAAGCGCATCCTCGCCTGGAAGAATTAGTTCGCGCGAGCCTAATCCCTGCCGCGATTCATCTCTATCGACGTGCTTTGTGCCTCGGAACAATGACGCGGGGTAAGCGTCTGTTTATGGGGGCGCTCACATAATTATTGCGGCAGTCGATCCGCATACGAGGAACAATGAACCTGCTTCGTATGACGTTGGGATTTTGGAACTTCGCGTTGGTTCTTGTTTTGACTGGCCTTATGCTTTCCGGTTGCGAGGGCCCACGCGGCGTCATCACGGCAGCCGACGCGCAAGCCCCGGTCGCCCCAGTGAATTCGCCGGGAACTTACCGGCTCTTCCCCGGGGACAAGATGAAAATCACCGTCTTTAACGAGACTGACTTAACCGGCGAGTTTCAAGTTAACGAACGCGGCAAGGTCGCGTTTCCTCTTGTCGGTGAAGTGCAAGCGGCAAATTCAACGCCCGACGAGTTCCAACAGCGTCTTACGGCGAGACTTCGCGGAAAATACGTGAAGAATCCACGCGTTTCCGTCGAGATGACGAGCTATCGTCCGGTCAATGTGCTCGGCGAGGTTCGTAACGCAGGACAATATCAGTATAGGCCGGGCCTCACGATACAAGATGCGGTCGCACTCGCTGGCGGATTCACGTATCGCGCGAATACGCGAACAGTTTATGTGCGACGCGCGGATGCAGGTGGCGAAATTTCCGTCAGCACCGATGGCGAGAAAGTTCCGATTTTACCTGGCGATAATATTCGGGTTCCCGAGCGATTTTTTTAGCCGTGTGTTGCTCCGGTATTTTTTGATGCGCCACAAACTGATTACAACTTTGCCGCATTGCAACGCTACACGATCCTACCAATCGAGACGAAGGGTCTGATTAGGCCGAGATAGCAAGTCGCGCCTTGTAGCGGCGTCCGAATACCGATGGGGGTACGGATGACGATAAGTAAGAACTTCGACGAGATGCGTTCGCGCGCAACAGCGCGCGCCGAGTGCGAACATGCAGTTCGTATCCGGCTCGCTGATTCACATTTATGCAGATCGCGCTTTGTAGCGATCGCAGCGGTTCCGTTGGCGGAGATCGGGCAGCTTTATCCCGACGAGGACTCTGCCCGCGATATGTGATGCGCGCTAACGTTCGCGCGCCCGTTTCCCTCGCTTCTGAGCATCACCATCGCGCGCAACACATTTGTGCGAACGATCTCTAGTGCCTGTTTTTTACAATTTCTCTCCCCCCACTTTATGCATTCTTTCAAGGAACCGGCGGCTATGCAGAACATTCTTGGTGTGTCCGGCAACACGTCCTTGCCGGCGTGAGTGGACTTTTCTGGTGCAGCCACCTTACTTGCGATGGAGCGTCATGACGCTTGCAGCCGTTGCATTCGCAACCGCGGATGCTGAAAGCGCAGAGATTCCCGATCACGAACTCGCACAAATGGCAGTGCGCGATCGGCCGCGCCCTGGCTTCGAGCCGATCGGCTATCGCATGGGACAGCATTTCTTCTTTCCCTCGATCGGTGCCGGCTTCCGCTACGACTCGAATGTCTTTGCCTCAGCAAGTGTACCGCAGTCAGACACTGCACTTGTGATTTCGCCCGCTCTTACGATCACCAATGCCCCCCGCTTCCAGGGATCAACTCCATCCAGTTTCACGTATGAGCTTAATCTCAACGTGGACATCCATCAGTATCGCCAGTTCGAGAGCGAAGACCGCACCGACGCGCAGGCGAAACTGAAGACGCGTTGGGAGCTCGCGCACGACGTCACCATCGAGGGTAATTTTCTCGCAGCCCGCAAGCACGATCTGCGCGGCGACACAGCGTTGCCGCCCGACGCGCGCGAGCCGATTCCTTATACCGATCTACGCGCGGAAGGTATCTTCACCAAGCATTTCGGCAGACTCGGCGTCGAGCTGAACGCGAATGTCCGCCGTCTCGAATATGAGGACGTACCCAGCATATCCGGCACGCCGCTGTTCCAATCGGCCCGCAGTGGCTCGATCTTCACGGCCCATGTGAAGCCGTTCTACGAATTTTCTCCCGGCTATCGCGGCTTTGTTCGCCTTCGCGGCAATACCAGGGATTACGAGGGCATCGGCGCGCTTAATCGCGACTCCAACGGCTATGATATTCGCGGCGGTTTTGAGTTCGCGGTAACCCCGCTCATCAGCGGCAGTGCGGAGATCGGGTACCTCTCGCAGACTTATGACAACCCGCTGATCGCACCCTTCGACGGAGTTTCCTTCGCCGCCAAAGCGCAGTGGCTGGTTACGCCGCTCATGACGATCACATTCAATACAGAGCGGTCGGTCGCGGAAACCGTGACACCCGATTTCGAAGCACGCCTCGACACCGTCTATGGCGCCAAGGTCGATTACGAACTGATGCGCAACGTCATTCTCTTCGGCGGCGTGAAGTGGAAGAAAGAAGACTTCCGCGGCCTCTCAATTCGCCATGATGACGTGACCCAGCTTTCGGCGGGTGTCGAATATCTCATGAACCGCCGCCTCAAGCTCGCACTTGAGTATCAATTCCAGGATCGCAACTCCAACATTCCGGTCTACGACTTCGACCGCCACATGGTGACCTTCGGTGTTAAAGCGCAGTACTGAGATCGATTACCGATACACAGCGCCGCGTCCGTCAATCGGCCCGCGCGGCGGCGGAGATGCGGATATTTTCCGAGATCTACTCGCCTGTATGAAGCGTAATCTTCCTTTCATCGCCGCGACCACCATTCTCGGTACGCTGGTGACCCTTGCCGTGGTTCTCGCGATTACGCCGAAATATCAATCGTCGATTCTC
>JAKFYO010000317.1 GCA_021730825.1 Hyphomicrobiales bacterium | reverse complement strand
GCTGCGCTCTTATCCGACCTCGGCGTGCATCCGCGCACCAGCGCGGCATAGCGAGCCTCGAATGGCGGACCGCACCAGCGCGACACCTCTGCTTGCGCTCGATGCCGTTGCACTCGATACCGAAACGACCAGTCTCGATCCGCGCATTGCGCGCATCGTTGAAATTGGCGCGGCGCGGCTCTCTTCCGGACGCTTGAGCGAGGACAAAACTTTTCGCCGCCTGGTCAATCCGAAGATTCCGATTCCGCCGGTCTCAACAAATGTGCATGGCATTGACGACATGAAGGTGCAGGCCGAACCGGACTTCGCAGAAATCTGGCCGCAGCTTAGCGACTATATCGGCGGCAGTGTCGTGATCGGCCACTCCATCGGCTACGACCTCGCTATTCTCGCGAACGAAACCGGTCGCGCAGGCATCGCTTTCTCGCGGCCGCGAACGCTCGATGTGCGTTTGCTTGCACAAATCGTAGAACCCTCGCTCGCCGGCTATTCGCTCGACAGTCTCGCAGCCTGGCTTGGCGTGGATGCAACCGGCCGCCATTCCGCGCTTGGCGATGCGCTGACCGCCGCGCGCATCTTCGTAGCGCTCGTTCCGAAGCTGCGCGAAGGAAACATCCGCACGCTCGCGGAAGCCGAAGCCGCCTGCAGCAAACTCACGGCCGCGCTGGAAGAGCAACATCGCGCAGGTTGGGTTGAGCCAGTGCTTTCGCCGTCGCGCGCGGATGCCGAGCGCGTGCTGGCGCGGCTGGATGCTTATCCCTACCGCCATCGCGTGCGCGAGTTGATGTCCTCGCCGCCGGTCTTTGTCGCGGCCGAAGCGCCGCTTGAAGATGCGTTGAAGCTAATGGCCGACAGCCGCATCAGTTCTCTCTTCGTCACACCGCCGGGAAAGAAGCCCGAGGCAGGTCCTTTCTTCGGCGTGGACAGCGGCATCGTCACCGAGCGCGATATTCTGCGCGCGATCCGCAAGGATATGAGCGGCGCTTTCACGAAGCCTGTCGGAACGATCGCAAGCCGCCCGCTGACATCGGTCCCCACCGAAGCCTTCGTCTATCGCGCGATCGGCCGCATGGACCGCTTGCGCATCCGGCATCTCGGTGTTGTTGATGAGACGGGTTACGTCGCGGGCGCCCTTACCGCGCGGGATTTATTACGCCTTCGTGCACGCGACGCAGTTACTCTGGGTGACGAGATCGACGAAGCAAAAGATGTCCATGAACTTGGTCAGGCATGGTCGACGCTACCCGCGGTCGCGCGCGGATTGCTCGATGAAGGCATCGAAGCGCGCGACGTGTCCGCGATTGTGTCGCGCGAATTGGGAGCGCTCACCCGGCGTGCGGGACAGATTGCAGAGCGCAGAATGATTGAGTCGGGTAAAGGCCGGCCGCCGGTGCCTTACGCACTGCTTGTACTTGGCTCCGCCGGCCGTGGCGAAAGCCTGCTTGCGATGGATCAGGACAACGCGATCGTTTTCGAGCGCGGCGATCCCGATGGCCCCGAAGATCGCTGGTTTGCCGAACTCGGTACGCATGTCGCCGACATCCTGCACGAAGTCGGCGTGCCTTATTGCACCGGCGGAGTGATGGCGAAGAATGCACAATGGCGCGGAAGTGCCGCGTTATGGCGTGACCGCCTGCAACATTGGGTTGGCCGCTCAGAACCGGAAGACTTGCTGGCGGTCGATATCTTTTTCGATTTCCGCGCGGTGCATGGCGATGGTGCGCTCGCCGCGGCACTCTGGAATGACGCATACCGCATGGCGAAAGGTGAGGCAGGATTTGCAAAGCTGCTTGCCGAGGCGAGCGGCAATTTCGAACCGCCGGTCGGCTGGCTCGGAATCAAGACCGAGAACGGCCGCGCCGATTTGAAGAAGGGCGGGCTTTTTGTCATCGTGTCAGTTGCACGCGTGCTTGCGATCTATCACGGCATCGCGGAGCATTCGACCAAGGCTCGAATCGAGAGCGTTCGCGCGTTGAGTCTCGGTTCGGAGGGCGATCTGAACGCAATGATTGAAACGCACCGCGTTATCCTGGGCGCCATCCTCGATCAGCAGCTCGCCGATATCGCAGCAGGCCGCCCGCCGTCGAACAAAGTTGAGATCAAACGGCTTTCGCGCAACGATCAGGCTGAGCTGAAGGACGCGCTTTCGTCGATCAAGCATGCCAACGAAATGTTGCGCGATCTTCTGGTCGCTTAGTTTTCATAAAGGAGAGTGTAATGTGGGAAGAGTTTAAAAAATTCGCGCTGAAGGGAAACGTCGTCGATCTCGCGGTCGCGGTTATCATCGGCGCCGCCTTCGGCAAGATCGTGGAATCCGTGGTCGGCGATCTGTTCATGCCGATCGTAGGCGCGGTTCTTGGCGGTCTCGATTTCTCGAACTATTTCCTGGCGATGTCATCGTCGGTGAATGCGCCGTCGCTGGTCGAGGCAAAGAAACAGGGCGCAGTGCTTGCCTATGGCAGCTTCCTGACCATTGTCATTAATTTCGCGATCATCGCTGCGATCCTTTTCATCGTGGTGAAGGCGATCAATCGCCTGAAGGCGAAGGAGGCCGCCAAGCCCGAGCCGGTGGCGCCGCCTTCCAAAGAAGTGCAGTTGCTGACTGAGATCCGCGATGCGCTGGTGAAGCGCTGAGCCGCATAACTGCTCTGACTTGCTAGATACGCCGGGGATGGTTCAAATCGTCCCCGGCGTATTTCTTTTGAAAGAGCGATCCCGCGTGACGGAAAGCAGAAAATTATTCGATGCCTTAAGCGCCCCGGCAAAGTCCTTGCCGGAGAGCGGAATCGTCGAAGTGATGAATTACGGCCGCAAGCGTGAGGGTACGGTTGCACTCTGGGCCGGCGAGGGCGACCTGCCGACGCCGGACTTCATTTCGGATGCCGCCGCGCGCTCGCTGAAGTCCGGTGAGACATTTTATACGTGGCAGCGCGGTATCCCCGAGTTGCGCGAGCAGCTCGCGCTTTATCATCACCGGCTCTACGGCGTTCCGGTCGATCCCGAACGCTACTTCGTCTGCGGCTCCGGCATGCAGGCGATTCAGATCGCGTTCGGCCTGACGCTTACCGCTGGCAACGAAGTGATTATCCCAAGCCCAAGCTGGCCGAATGCGGCTGCCGCAGCAATGGTGATCGGTGCGAAACCGGTCTTCGTGGAAATGGATTTCGGAGACGCCGGGTTCTCGCTCGACATTTCTAAGATCGAGCGGCTGATCAATGCGCGCACTCGCGTGATCTTCCTGAATACGCCCTCCAATCCATCCGGTTGGGTCGCGACCCTTGACGATCTCAAGAATGTGCTCACGCTTGCACGCAAGCATGGACTCTGGATTGTTGCCGACGAAATCTATGCGCGCTTCTACTGGAAGGGCGCTGACCGTTCGCCTTCGTTCCGCGATGTGATGGACGCAGAAGACAAGATCATCTTCGTAAATACGTTCTCCAAGAACTGGGCCATGACCGGCTGGCGCATCGGCTGGATCGAGGCGCATCCGTCGCTGGGCCAGGCGATCGAAAACCTCATTCAATATTCGACCTCGGGCGTCGCCGTATTCATGCAGCGCGCGGGGATCGCCGCGCTCGATAAAGGCGAACCCTTCGTCAAGCACATGATCGAGCGCTCGCATCGCGGCCGCGAAATCACAATGAACGTGCTCGGAAAAAGCAACCGCGTGCGCTTAGCACCACCGGATGGCGCGTTCTACGCATTCTTCTCAGTCGAGGGCGAAAAAGATTCGCGCGCACTAGCAATGAAGCTGATCGACGAAGCGGGTGTCGGTCTCGCGCCCGGCACTGCTTTTGGCCCCGGCGCCGAGCCGTTTCTGCGGCTTTGCTTTGCGCGCAGCCCGGAAAGCGTCGAGATTGTCGTGAACCGCATCGCGGACTGGCTGAAGCGCTGATGATCGAATACCTGCGCCGTCTTCCGTCTCTCGTCATCGCCGCTCTCACATTAGCCGCCGCCACGCTCGGCGGTGCTGTGTTTGCGTTCTTCGATTTACCGGCGGCGTGGCTTGCAGGCGCGCTGGTTGCGGCTTCAGCACTCGCGCTCTTGGGCTTGCCGGTTTATGTGCCGGATCTGTTGCGCCGGGTTGTCTTCGTTGTGCTTGGTATATCGCTCGGTGCCGCCGTCACGCCGGAGACCGTCGCCGGCATCCGCACCTGGCCGATTACGCTCGCACTTCTGATCCTCTCGCTTCCCGTCACCATGGGGGCGGTGATGCTTTATTTGCATTACGTCTCGAAATGGAATTACCGCGAGACATTATATGCAAGCGCACCCGGCGCATTGTCCGCGGTGCTCGCGATGGCATCCGACGCAAAAGTCGATGTCCGCATGGTCGCTTTCGTGCAGACCGTGCGCGTGTTTCTCCTGATCGCGGCACTTCCCGGTATGTTGCTCGCGGCAGGACTATCCGCATCCGTCGGCGCCATTCCGCCGAGTGCTGGTGTTCATGCCGCAACGTTGAACGACACGCTCATCATGGTGGGCACGGGCATCGTATCGGCGCTGATCGCTGAGCGCCTTCGCGTGCCCGGCGGCCTCCTGATCGGCCCGATGCTCGTGAACGGTGTGCTGCACGGCACCGGCTATCTGCAAGGAAATATCCCACCGGTTCTTTTGCTCGCGTCTTTCGTCGTGCTGGGCGCGTTCACCGGCACGCGCTTTGTCGGCACGACGGCGGCGATGATCAAAAGATTGCTGGTCGACTCCATCGGCGCTTTCATCGTCGCACTTATTGTTTGCGTGGCTTTCGCGCTCCTTGCCGCATGGCTCTCCGGCGAAAATGTCGCGAAGACGATTGTCGCATTCGCACCCGGCGGCCTGGAGGCGATGACGATTCTCGCCTTTATGATCGGGCTCGATCCCGCTTTCGTCGGCGCGCATCATCTCGCACGCTTTATTTTGATTGCGATGCTTCTTCCTTTTGTCGCGCGGGGTATGTTTGGAAAAGCGGCTTATGCTGGCACGAAGCCAGCGCCAGCGAAGAAGAAGGCGACAAGCAAGCGCAATAAAAAGCAGAAGAAAAAGAAATCCTGACCGGGAGAGCAACAATGGATGAACGAACTGCCATCGAAGCCGCGGTGAAGACCTATCTCGACGGGCTCTTTGAAGGCGATGCCGAGAAGCTCGCTTCCGTCTTCCATCCGACGAGCGCGCTCACGTCGGAGCAAAATGGGGTGCTGACGCCGCTGCCGCGCGACGAATGGCTTGCAATCGTGCGAGGCCGCGCTTCCGCGAAATCGCAGGGCCTCGAGCGCCGTGACGAGATTTTGCAGATCGATCAGTCGTCGCCGACGACGGCCTTCGTCAAACTCAAATGCCAGCTCCCGCCGCGCTATTTCACCGACTACCTTTGCTTTCTGAAGATCGGCGGCAAATGGCAGGTGGCGCAGAAAATTTTCGCGACCGAAGTTCGGAAATAATCGGGGGAATGGTGCTGCCGCACAGGATTGAACTGTGGACCTCCTCATTACCAATGAGGTGCTCTACCACTGAGCTACGGCAGCGAACCGGATAATTGCCGGGGCCGAAGCGCCCGCGCGGGCAGGGTTTGCCATAGGGGTTTGCCCCCTGCAAGGCGAAGCTTGAACCTGTTTCATAGCCGCGATAACGCACAGGAATGAACAAAAAGCCCAACCCCGCCGACGCCCGCAAAGAAGACCGGCTGGCCGCGGCATTGCGTGAAAACCTCAAGCGCCGCAAGGCGCAGACCCGTGCACGGGCGGAAAAGCCTGAAAAACAGCCCGCTGCCGGCAAACCGGAACCGGGCGAGGGTCGCGATTAACCGCCCTGCGCGGGCCGCCATTGTTTCGCCGACTCCCGTCGGCTAGGAAAAGCGAAATCACGAGAAATCGGCGTTGCCGAAGGAGAAAAAGTTGGACCGTATCCGGATCCACGGCGGCCGCGCCCTGAACGGCACGATCCCCATTTCGGGGGCGAAGAATGCTGCGCTCCCTCTGATGATCGCGAGCCTGCTGACCGAGGGGAAACTGATCCTCGATAACGTGCCGCGTCTCGCGGACGTGGGGCTGCTCCAATACATCCTCGGCAATCATGGCGTGGACATCGCGGTCGCTGGCAAACGCGCCGGCGATGAAGAGAATGCGGGCCAGACCTTCGAACTGTCCGCAAAGAACATCGTCGACACGACCGCGCCCTATCATCTCGTCTCGAAGATGCGCGCGAGCTTCTGGGTCATCGGGCCGCTCTTGGCGCGCATGGGCGAAGCGAAAGTGTCGCTCCCCGGCGGCTGCGCCATCGGCACGCGCCCGGTTGATTTTCATCTCGATGTGCTCCGCGCGCTCGGCGGCGAGATCGAGATTTCGGAAGGCTATGTGATTGCGAAAGCGAAGAACGGCCTGCGTGGCGCGAAGATTTCATTCCCGAAGGTTTCGGTAGGTGCCACGCATGCCGCACTGCTGACCGCTTCGCTCGCCAAGGGCGAAAGCGTGATCGAGAACGCCGCGCGCGAACCCGAGATCAAAGACGTTGCCGATTGCCTGATCGCGATGGGCGCGACGATCGAAGGCGCGGGCACCTCGACGATCCGCGTGCAGGGCCGCGACAAGCTGAACGGCGCGCGCCACTCCGTGCTGCCGGACCGCATCGAGACCGGCACCTATGCCATGGCGGTTGCCATGACCGGCGGCGACGTGATGCTCGCGGGCGCACGCGACGACCTGCTCTCGGCGGCCCTCGATACGCTGCGCGGCACCGGCACCAAGATCACGGCGACGAATGAAGGCCTGCGTGTGTCGCGCAACGGTTCAGGCATCGTTCCGGTGGATGTCACGACCGAGCCGTTCCCTGGTTTCCCGACCGATTTGCAGGCGCAGTTCATGGCGCTGATGAGCCGCGCCAAGGGTACTTCGCGCATTCGCGAAACTATTTTCGAGAACCGCTTCATGCATGTGCAGGAGCTGGCCCGCCTCGGTGCGAACATCTCGCTTGACGGCGAGACCGCGATTGTTCATGGCGTGGAAAAGCTCAAGGGCGCGCCGGTCATGG
>JAKFYO010000009.1 GCA_021730825.1 Hyphomicrobiales bacterium | reverse complement strand
ATCTTCGATACCCTGCGCGCGTCAGTGCCCTACATCGTGCTCGACATCCCGCATATGTGGAGCGGCTGGGCCAAGCGCGCGATCCTCGGCGCCGACGACATTCTCATCGTGGCTTCGCCGGATCTCGCCAATCTTCGTAATGCGAAGAATATGTTCGACCTTGCAAAATCAGCCCGGCCGAACGACCGCGCGCCAATGTATCTCTTGAATCAAGTCGGCATGCCGAAACGCCCCGAAGTCAAGACCGCGGATTTTGCGAAAGCTTTAGGCGCTGAACCGATCGCTTCTATCCCGTTTGAACCGCAGCTTTTCGGTACGGCCTCCAATAACGGCCAGATGATCGCGGAAGTCGCAGCAAAGCATAAGACCGCGGACACTTTCCTTCAGATCGCCAAATCGATCACCGGCCGCACTGAATCGAAGAAACAAAAGAACGATCTTCTTTCGCCGCTGCTCTCGAAGATCAGAGGCTTGCGGAAGTAATTCGCGAGTTCGGGGTCCGGAATGTTCGGTAAACGTGGAAACAGCGACGGCGGCGTGCGTGAAATGCCGCACGCACCGGCACAGCCGGCACCAGCTGCCGCGCCCGCGCAGATGTTGCCGCCTGCAACGGTATCCGACTTCGCCCCGAAGAATGGAGTGAACGCTCCTGCCATGCAATCGCCGACGCTCGCGCCGGCAGCGGCTCCGCCGCCGATGATGAGCAACCAGCGATCCGAGACTTTTTATGAGGTCAAGGGGCAAATTTTCGGCGCCCTGATCGAAGCGATCGATCTGACGCAGCTCGCAAAGCTGGAACCGATTGCCGCGCGCGAAGAAATCCGCGACATCGTCATCGAAATCATCACGATCAAGAACGTTGTGATGTCGATTGCCGAGCAGGAAGAACTGCTAGACGATATCTGCAACGACGTGCTCGGGTATGGGCCGCTGGAGCCGCTGCTTGCGCGCGACGACATCGCCGACATCATGGTGAACGGCGCGAATACGGTTTACATCGAAGTCAAAGGTAAGATTCAGCAGACCGGAATCCGATTCCGCGATAACCAGCAGCTTCACAACATCTGCCAGCGTATCGTGAGCCAGATCGGCCGGCGCGTCGACGAATCCTCGCCGATATGCGACGCCCGCTTGCCGGACGGCTCCCGTGTCAACGTAATCGTGCCACCGCTCTCGATCGACGGCCCCGCGCTCACCATTCGTAAGTTTAAAAAAGACAAACTCAAGCTCGCCGACCTCGTTAAATTCGGCTCGGTCTCACAGCAGGGCGCTGAACTTTTGCGTATCATCGGCCGCTGCCGCGTGAACACGCTGATTTCCGGCGGCACCGGCTCCGGTAAGACGACGCTCCTGAATTGCCTCACCGCGCATATCGACAACGACGAACGTATTATCACCTGCGAAGACGCGGCCGAATTGCAGCTCCAGCAGCCGCATGTCGTGCGTCTTGAAACGCGTCCGCCTAACCTCGAAGGCGAGGGCCAGGTGACGATGCGCGATCTCGTGCGTAACTGCCTGCGTATGCGCCCCGAACGTATCATCGTCGGCGAAGTCCGCGGCCCTGAAGCGTTCGACTTGTTGCAGGCCATGAACACGGGTCACGACGGTTCGATGGGTACGCTGCACGCGAATAGCCCGCGCGAAGCGCTCTCGCGTCTCGAATCCATGATTACGATGGGCGGCTTCTCACTGCCGCCGCGCACGATCCGCGAAATGGTGGTGTCCTCGATCGACGTTATCATTCAGGCGTCGCGTATGCGCGACGGTTCGCGCCGCATCACGCACGTCACCGAAGTGGTCGGCATGGAAGGCGAAGTCGTCACTACCCAGGATCTCTTCGTTTTCGACTATCTTGGCGAAGATCAGAACGGCAACATGCTGGGCCGCCACCGCTCGACCGGCATCGGCCAGCCGCGCTTCTGGGATCGCGCAAAATATTACGGCGAGCAGAACTCGCTCGCGGCGGCGCTCGATGGCGCCGAAATCGACGACGTATTGGGCCGCAAATGAGCTCAATCGCATTCGCATTCCTGATTACGGTCGCAGTCGGCGGCGTACTCTATGTTTTTATCTATCCGATGATCTCGGGCGAAAAGCGCGCCGAGCAGCGGATGAAAGAAATTTCCGCCGACGAAATTCAAGCGAAGCGCGGACGAAAGGCCGCGGACGCCACTACCTCGCGGCGCCAGCAGGTCGAAGACTCGCTGAAGCAGCTTGAAGCCAAGCAGAAAAATGCGAAGAATCCGCCGATCGAAATCCGGCTCCAGCAGGCGGGCCTTTCCCTCTCCAAGCGGCAGTTTTACATTTTCAGTGCGCTTGCGGGTGTCGTGAGCTTCGTCTTGATGATGTTCACGTCCGGCATGGGTCTTATGCTTGCGATTCCTGCTGCTATCGCCGGCGGCTTTGGCATTCCGCGCTGGGTCGTTGGCTATCTGAAGAAGAGGCGCGAAGGCAAGTTTATCAGTGAACTACCGAATGCAATCGATGTGATCGTGCGCGGCGTAAAGTCGGGTCTTCCGATCGGCGATTGTATCCGCATCATTGCGAATGAAACCTCCGAACCGGTGAAGGGCGAGTTCCGCCAGATCGCCGAAGGGCAGGCGGTCGGTATGTCGCTGTCGGATTCGGCGGCCAAGCTTTACGAGCGCGTTCCGCTTCCCGAGGCGAACTTCTTCGGGATCGTGCTTGCGATTCAGCAGCAGGCCGGCGGCAATCTCTCCGAAGCGCTTGGTAATCTTTCGCGCGTGCTGCGCGATCGCAAAAAGATGTCGGACAAAATCAAGGCGATGTCGATGGAGGCCAAGGCTTCCGCGGCCATCATCGCTTCGCTCCCCTTTGCCGTGATGGCGCTGGTTTATCTGACGAGCCCCGGCTACATCGAGCTCTTGTGGACGACGCCGACAGGCCGCGTGCTGATGGCGGGCTCTGCGGTCTGGATGCTCATGGGCGTGATGGTCATGCGCAAAATGATCAATTTCGATTTCTAGGAGCGCGGACCGATGGTCGATCTGATCTACGAAAGACTTTCCGACGCTCGCTTCATGACGACGCTGTTCACCGCAATCGCGGTGTTCGCGACGATCTATACGCTCGCGATGCCTTACATCTCCGGCGACGGTCTCGACCGGCGCATGAAGACGCTAGCAGTCGAGCGCGGCCAGATTCGCGCCCGCGAGCGCGAGAAGCTCGCGCGCGGCGAGAAGGTCAACCTGCGCCCGACGCCGAAAGCCTTCATGCAGAACATCGTCGAGAGCCTCGATTTGAAGAAGTGGGTCGGCGAGGATCAAGCGAAAGCGATGCTGGTGCAAGCCGGCTATCGCGGGCAGGGACCTCAGGTCACTTTCCTGTTCTTCCGTATGGTCGCGCCGATCGCGATGCTCGTCTTCACTGCGTTCTATATCTTCATCCTGGTGCCGATTAATCAGGGCCTTATGGTGAAGGTCGGAATATGCATCGGCGCAGCCTATCTCGGTATCAAGCTGCCGCAGCTTTTCTTGAAGAATGTGATTACGCGCCGTCAGCAATCGGTCCGCCGCGCTTTTCCCGACGCACTTGACCTTCTGCTGATCTGCGTGGAATCCGGCATGTCGATCGACGCGGCCTTCAAGCGCGTGAGCCAGGAGGTTGGCTCGCAGTCGGTGCCGCTCGCGGAAGAACTCACGCTGACGACGGCGGAACTGTCCTATTTGCAGGACCGCCGCATGGCATTCGAAAATCTCGCAAACCGTACCGGCATCGACGGCGTGAAGGCGGTCTGTACCGCGCTCATTCAGGCGGAACGCTACGGCACGCCGCTCGCACAGGCGCTCCGCGTGCTGGCGCAGGAAATCCGCGACCAGCGCATGTCGGAAGCCGAGAAGAAGGCGGCAGCGCTGCCCCCGAAGCTCACCGTGCCGATGATCCTGTTCTTCCTGCCGGTGCTGTTTGTCGTGATCATGGGTCCGGCCGCGATCCGCGTGATGGAGCTTAAATAAAAAAACGCCCGCTCGAAGCGGGCGTTCTTAATCGCTCAATCCCCACAAAATTCAGGATTCGGTGCGCGGTGTATTCCGTGGCTGTTGCTGCTGCTGCTTGATGAGATCGCGCAGCGCGGCGATGTTGGCGCTCGCTTCTTCCGGCGGCAGGTCGCCGGCTGCGATCTTCTCGGCTTCGTCGAACTTGCCTTGCAGCGCAAGCGATAGCGCGAGGTTCTGTCTTACACGCTTATCGGCGCGCGGGCTTGCGGAAGCGCGGCGCAGGGTGCTTTCGGCGAGCTTCAGCTCTTTCGAGAGAATGTAGGACAGACCGAGATTGGAGAGCACTGACGGCTCTTCCGGCACGATCTTGAGCGCGGTCTGATAGTAGCGGCGCGCAGCTTTGTAGTTGCCTAGCTGGTCGTTGATCGCGCCCTGCGCGTTCAGGATGCGCCAGTCGGGCTGGTCGGGCGTGTGTGCACGGGAAAGCACGTCGAGGGCCTGTTGCAGACGGCCAGATTCGGCAAGCGCACGGCCATATTCTCCGGCGAGCGCCTGGTGCTTGGGATTTTTGATCGTCGCCTGTTCGAGTACGGCGACGGCCTGTGCGTTCTGCTCGGTGCGGCGAAGCGCCTGGGCATAGGAAATCGCGATCTGCGGATCGGCGGGCTTGGCTTTATATTCCTCGCTAAGCCGTTCGAGATCGTTGTGCGGGTTCGGCGCGGCCGTTGAAAACGGGTTCCGGATCGAGCCGGTGATGTCGCTGCTGTTCGGCTTATTCGCACAGGCGCCCAGCGAGGCTGCGAGCGCCACGACGATGGCGAGCTTTGAAACGCTGCCTTGCAGGCGCTGTTTCGGGGTGGCGGGATTACACTGCATACAAATTACTCCGCGCGGGCACGGCCGGCGCGCGGCGCCGGAATGCCCGGCAAAGCAATAGAGAGTTAACCCTAACGCCCAGTTAAGCCCGCTTTCATGGGGTTTTTGGGCGTGTTACACGGCAAAATCACTGGAATAGCTCCCTTGCCCACATCCCTGCATCCCGCCTTATCCGTATCGAGCGCTGCCGCAAAACCGGTCTGGTGCGTGGACGACCAGAACTGGAAATTGGTCCGCGAAAAGCTGCCCGCTGCGGCACGTGCCTTTGCCGACGCTTCCGGTTTCGAGCCCGATACCGGCCGGCATCTGATTTTACCCGATGCCAAGGGCGGCATTGCCGGTTGTCTGTTCGGGCTCGGCAAGCGCGGCGACAAAAATGCGGATCCGCTGCTCGCGGGAAAACTCGCGGGCTTGCTTCCGGAAGGAGACTGGAAATTAGCGGAAGCGCTGAAGGACGCGAGACTGGCGACGCTCGCTTTTGCGCTCGGCTCATACCGTTTCGGAAAATACCGCGAGAGCAAGAAGAAGCAACCGCGGCTTGTAGTGCCTACCGGTGTCGATGCGAAAGAAATCACGCGAATCGCCGAGGGCATGACGCTCGCGCGCGATCTCGTGAATACGCCCGCGAACGATCTCGGTCCCGCCGAACTCGAAGCTGCGATCCGTTCGCTCGCGAAAAAACACGGCGCGAAGGCTTCGAGCGTCGTCGGCAAGGATCTGCTCAAGAAGAATTTTCCGCTGATCTACGCGGTGGGCCAGGGCAGCGAGCGTGCGCCGCGGCTTGTCGAGTTCACCTGGGGCAAGCCCGCGCATCCGAAGCTGACGCTGGTCGGCAAAGGTGTCTGCTTCGACACCGGCGGTCTCGACATCAAGCCCGATGCGGCGATGCTCCTGATGAAGAAAGACATGGGCGGCAGCGCCGCAGCACTCGCGCTCGCGCACATGATCATGGACGCGAAGCTGAAAGTTAGGCTGCGTGTCATTATTCCTGCGGTCGAGAATTCGATTTCCGGAATCGCGTTCCGGCCCGGCGATATTTTCAAGAGCCGTAAGGGCATCACGGTAGAGATTGGCAACACCGATGCCGAGGGCCGTCTCATTCTTGCCGATGCGCTAGCGCTCGCAGACGAAGAAAAACCGGAACTCGTGATCGATTTTGCGACGCTCACAGGTGCCGCGCGCGTGGCGCTTGGGCCGGAAATTCCACCCGCATTCACGCATGACGACGCGCTCTGGAACGCACTAGCAAAACATTCCGCGAAAGAATCCGATCCGCTTTGGCGCCTGCCGCTGTGGCAGCCTTATATGGAAATGCTCGGCTCCAAGGTTGCCGACACCAACAATGTCGGCGGCGGTCATGCTGGCGCGATCACGGCAGCACTATTTCTCTCGAAGTTTGTCGCGCAGGCGAAGAGTTGGCTGCATCTCGATATCTTCGCGTGGAATGCGAAAGAGCGGCCGGGACGACCCGAAGGCGGCGAGGCGCACTCGGTTCGCGCGCTTCTTGCACTGTTAACCGAGCGCTACGGTTAAGGGTTGCGCTGGCTGATGTAGCCTGAAATGATACGGCTCCGAAACGATTTTTTTGAGTGAGCCGTGGCCGTCGATCTCCGTCCGTCGCAAGCCCTGAAGCTCCTGCACGATTTCAATTACGAGATGGTGCGCGATGACGACCGCGATCTGACCGCGCGGCAGGTCACGATTCTGCTCACGGTCTATCTCGATCCGCCGCCGCACACCGTGCGCGGGTTGGCGGCAAAGCTGAACGTTACGAAGCCAGTGATCACGCGCGCACTCGACACCATGGGTCGCATGGAATTGCTCCAGCGCCGCCGCGATCCGGCGGACCGCAGAAACGTACTTGTACAAAGAACAGTGAAGGGCGCGCTCTATGTCGAGCGTCTCGCCGATCTCATGGTCGCAAAATCGAAAGCGCTGCCGTTATGATCGGCTTCGACAAACGCCAGACACCGGCACGCCCGGATCTCGCGGCCTCTTATCTGCGCGGCAAGATCGAGGCCGCGCACTATGCCGATGGCGTCCTCATGCAGGTCATCGACGTTTCCGCACCGCTAAGGAATGCGCCGACCTCGGAAGCCCCGCTCGATACCGAGGCGCTGCACGGCGAGCGCGTGACGGTTTATGAAGAGACCGAAGAGGGATGGTCCTGGGGTCAGCTCTGTC
>JAKFYO010000102.1 GCA_021730825.1 Hyphomicrobiales bacterium | reverse complement strand
GCCAACGCCGGTCGGCGCGCGATACTCGCCGAACACCTCGCGCAGCGTCGTGCCCCATTCGCCGGTGGTGACACCTGCTTTCGCGGCTTCGATAGAGGCCGGCATGATGTTGCGGCCTTCGGCGGCGGCACTTCGTATCGCCTCTAATGCGCTCGCGACCTTGTTCTGGTCGCGCGCGTTACGCCACGCTTTCAGCCGTTCGACCTGCTCTTTCTCGACATGCTCCGGCACGGTGAGAATTGCACCTTCGCCGGTCGTGAGCGGCGATGGCTCGGTTTCGGTGAAACGATTGACGCCGACCACGGTCTGCTCGCCGCGCTCAATGGCCTCTAAGCGCCGCGTGTTCGATTCCACGAGCTTCTGTTTCATGTAGCTCGATTCGACCGCCGCGACCGCACCGCCCATCTCTTCGATCCGCGCCAGTTCCTCGCGCGCTTCAACCTTCAACTCTTCGACCTTGCGTTCGATTTCCTTCGAGCCGTCGAAGATGTCGCCGAAATCCAGAAGGTCGGTTTCGAAAGCCACGATCTGCTGCATGCGGATCGACCATTGCTGGTCCCAGGGCCGGGGAAGCCCAAGCGCCTCGTTCCATGCGGGCAACTGCACCGCACGAGCGCGCGCATTTTTCGAAAGCGTGACGGCAAGCATTTCGAGAAGAATGCGATAGACGTTGTTCTCCGGCTGCTGCTCGGTGAGCCCGAGCGAATTCACCTGCACGCCATAGCGGAAGCGCCGATGCTTCTCGTTGGTCACGCCATAGCGCTCGCGCGTGATTTCTTCCCAGAGTTCGGTGAAGGCGCGCATCTTGCAGAGTTCGGTGACGAAGCGCAGCCCGGCATTCACGAAGAAGGAAATGCGTCCGACAACTTCCTCGAAATCTTTGCCCTGCACTTCGCCGGAGGCCTTCACACCGTCGAGCACCGCAATCGCGGTTGCGAGCGCATAGGCAAGCTCCTGGGTCGGCGTCGCGCCCGCTTCCTGCAAATGATAAGAGCAGACATTCATCGGATTCCATTTCGGCACTTCGCGCGTAGTAAAGAGGATCGTGTCCTTGATGAGCCGCATCGAAGGCGCCGGCGGAAACACGTAAGTCCCGCGCGAAAGATATTCCTTGATGATGTCGTTCTGCGTGGTGCCGGAAAGCGCGGTCTTCGGCTGTCCGGTTTCTTCCGCAAGCGCGACATACATCGAGAGCAGCCACGCCGCGGTCGCGTTGATGGTCATCGAGGTATTCATCGAGCCGAGCGGAATGCCTTCGAACAGCGTACGCATGTCGCCGAGATGCGAGATCGGCACGCCGACCTTGCCGACCTCGCCCTTCGCGAGAAGATGATCGGAATCGTAGCCGGTCTGCGTCGGCAGATCGAAAGCGACCGACAGGCCGGTCTGCCCTTTGGCGAGGTTCGAGCGGTAAAGCTTGTTCGAATCCGCCGCCGTCGAATGGCCGGCATAGGTGCGGATCAGCCACGGCGCCTCTTTCGGCTTCGCGGAACTCGAACTTGTGCTCTTTTTTTCAGCCATCTTGTCAGCCCTTGGGCCGGCCCCGGCCGCTCCCATAAGTAAAAACGTAGGGCGCGGTTTTCCTGCAATGCAGCATAACCCCTAGCACGGTCTACGATCACGCAAAATCGACCGCCGATGATGCCTTCGCGCACTAGACCGCACGGGTGCGGCGCGGCAATCTATTTTGGTGAAAAACAAGCGGGTCCATGCCCCGGCCAGAACCGGCGGCGGCCCACACCGGAGCGGAGAGAGTAACCATGTGGATTAAAGGGGCATTTCTTGCCGTAGGTCTGGCGCTGGCGATGGCCGCGCCGACGAGCGCTGTTCAGGCGCAAGAGGTTACGTTCGCGATGACGAACGACTCGGGCCAGGACATTCAGATCGAATTCTATTCCGAAGATCGCAGCCACGCCTGGCCGGGTGGCGGCCAAGCCTACAATCTCGGCCGCGCGCGCGACAATAATTACAAGCTGTCCTGCCGTCGCGGCGAGAAGATCTGCTACGGCGCATGGGTAAAAGGTGCCGCGCAGACTTATTGGGGCGTCGGCCCGAACCGCAAATACAGCTGCGACACCTGCTGCGTAACCTGCACGGGCGGCACGCTCGCCCGCACGCTGACGCCGCCGAGAGGCCGCTAACGTCACTTCGCGCGCGAATAGTTTCTCGTCGCGATCCAAAAACCGGCGGGGCAACCTGCCGGTTTTTTATTCTGCGAATACGAAAATTTGATCTCGCTTGAAGCCCAGCGACACTAGACGCTGCATTGCCAAGGAATAATCTCCCGCTCGCCGCGCGAATGCGGCATCCAGGTGGAGAGTGCGATGGGGTTCAAACGACTTTTACTGGCGCTCGGCGTAGCGCTGTTCCTGCCGATCGCCTCGCTGGCGTCGGCGGAGGACATTACGTTCAGCATCACCAACAAATCAGACTACGACATTCAGATCGAGTTTTATTCGCAGGACCGCAACCATGCGTGGCCCGGTGGCAATCAGGCTTACAATCTGGGTTCCGGCGACGATAACGAATACAAACTCGCCTGCCGCTCGGGCGAAAAGATTTGCTATGGCGCCTGGGTCAAAGGCAAATCCAGCACCTATTGGGGCGTCGGCCTCGACAACAAGCAATCCTGTAGCGCCTGTTGCCAGAACTGTGGCAACGGAAATCTTTCGAGAACGCTGACCAACCCCGAATAAAAAAGCCGGCGAGAAATTCTCGCCGGCTTTTTCTTTTCCGTCTGCCGGAGACGTCAGCCTCTCCGCACCAGTCCGATGATGAACAGGAGGATGACCGCACCGATGGTCGCGGCGATGATCGCGCCTACGATGCCGCCGCCGAGCGAAATCCCAAGTCGCGGAAATAGCCAGCTCGCGATCGCGGCACCGACGATACCGACGATAATGTTGCCGATCAGTCCGAAGCCGAAGCCCTTCATGATCACGCCGGCCAGCCAGCCTGCTACCGCGCCTACAATCAGTAGAATGATGATGCTGTTTAGATCCATAGCCCCCGTCCTCCTTGATGTTCGCGGTTGCCCGCTTTGATTTCCTCGCAGCCGCCGATGACGCGTCCGCGAATCTTGCCTTAGACGAAAGAATAATAGGCCGGTTTCTGCCCACCGCGCGAGAGGGATCGCCGCTGGTGGAAAACCCTCATTGCGTCGCGGCAGCTTGAAGCATCACGCAAAATTGGCCGCCACGGCTTACGGGATTCTCAAATCGTTGCTTCGCCAATAGGCACATTGCGCTGCAACATCCTTTGGGTCATTCTTCCCGTCATCCAATTGAGACATTTTCTTACCGGAGCAACCATGTCGGCCGTCACGAAATTACAAACCGGTCCCAAGGATCTCTACGAGATGGGCGAGATTCCGCCGCTCGGACACGTTCCGTCGAAAATGTATGCGTGGGCGATCCGTCGCGAGCGCCACGGCCCGCCCGAAGAATCCATGCAGATCGAGGTGGTCCCGACCTGGCCGGTCGGCGACGAAGACGTGCTTGTTTTCGTGATGGCAGCCGGCGTGAACTACAACGGCGTATGGGCAGGTCTCGGCCAGCCGATCTCGCCCTTCGACGTTCACAAGCAGCCGTTTCATGTCGCGGGTTCGGACGCGTCAGGCATCGTCTGGGCGGTCGGCGCGAAAGTGAAGCGCTGGAAAGTCGGCGACGAAGTTATCGTCCACTGCAATCAGGACGACGGCGACGACGAAGAATGCAACGGCGGCGATCCGATGTTCTCGCCCTCGCAGCGCATCTGGGGTTACGAAACGCCGGACGGTTCGTTTGCGCAGTTCTGCCGCGTGCAGTCGCGCCAGTTGATGCCGCGTCCGCAGCATCTCACCTGGGAAGAGTCGGCCTGCTACACGCTGACGCTTGCCACCGCCTACCGCATGCTGTTCGGCCACGCGCCGCACACCATCAAGCCGGGCGACAATGTTTTGATCTGGGGCGCCTCCGGCGGTCTCGGCGTGTTCGGCGTACAGTTAGCCGCCGCCTCCGGCGCGCATCCGATCGGAATTATTTCGGACAACGACAAGCGCGATTACGTGCTCGGCCTCGGCGCCAAGGGCGTGATCAACCGCAAAGATTTCAAATGCTGGGGCCAGATGCCCACCGTGAACACACCCGAATATAACGAGTGGGTGAAGGAAGCCCGCAAGTTCGGCAAGGCAATCTGGGAAATCACCGGAAAGAAAGACGTCGATATCGTCTTCGAACATCCCGGCGAAAGCACTTTCCCGGTTTCGTGCCTCGTCGTGAAGCGCGGCGGCATGGTCGTATTTTGCGCAGGCACCACGGGCTTCAACATCACCTTCGACGCGCGTTATGTCTGGATGCGCCAGAAGCGCGTGCAGGGCTCGCACTTCGCGCACTTGAAGCAGGCGGCGGCTGCGAACCAGTTCGTGCTCGACCGCCGCGTCGATCCCTGCATGTCCGAAGTGCTGACGTGGAAGGAAATTCCGGCCGCGCACACGAAGATGTGGAAGAACCAGCACAAGCCCGGCAACATGGCGGTGCTGGTGAACGCCCAGCGCCCCGGCATGCGCACCTTCGACGATGTGATCGAGGCTTCCGGAACGAAGGTCTAGGCCTTCTTTCTCCGCTTCGTCTTCTTCGGAACTTTGTTGATCGCGGGCGCGTAACGCGAATCCTTGATGGCCGCGTTCAGCTCGCCACCATAAATGAAGATCGACGCGGTCGTATAAAGAAACACGACGGCGACCATGAACGACGCAAGACCCGCATAGGTCGTGACGTAATTGTAGGAAAAGCGGCCGAGGTAATACCCGAAGGCAGCACCCGCGATCAGCCACAAGACAAGTGTCACCACGATGCCGGGAGCGACCTCGCTCAATGTTCGCTTGCCGGCGGGCAGCCACATGTGAACCACGATCAGCGCGACCACGAGCACGGCGGAAGCCGTCGAATAGCGCACGAACGCCGCGATACCGCGAAATGGCTCCAGTGCCGGCAGGAATTTTACTGTCGTCTGCCACATGAGCGGCCACAGCACGACCAGAAACGAAAGTGCAAGCAGGCCAGCCGCGCCCACCAGCACATAGCCGATCGATTCCAGACGCAGCCACCAGAAGTAGCGCTGCTCGCCGACGTCATAGGCTCGGTTCAATCCGATGCGCAGGCTCTCGATGCCGCTCGACGAAAAGTAGATCGCAAGCACGATGCCGAAGGTGAGCGCATCGGTGCGGATGTTCGTCAGCACGTCATGAATTTCGTTCGCGATGGGACCCGCGACTTCCTTGGGCCAGGTATCGAGCAAAATCTGCGCGGTATTGTCCGCAAGCTCCTTCGAGCCGAAGAACGCGGCAAGCGAGGTCACGAAGATCATGAACGGGAACAGCGCCATCAGGCCCGATAGCGCGATGTGGCTCGCAATTGCCCAGCCGTCGTCGTCGTTGAAGCGCCAGAAGGCGTCGATGGCGATGCGAAAAGGTCTTGGCACGAGGGCTCCGTTCTCGAACAACCCTCAAATCGCGATTCGGATGCGAAAAGGCAAGCGCCGGCTTTAAGCCGCGCGGACCGCGCCAAGGAAATCGCGGATCGCGGCGTCGAGCTTCTCGGCTTCGCCGCCGAGCGCGGTAGCAAGACCCGCGACTTCGCTCGCGGTGGAAGTTGCGCCCGCCGCCGCCGCTTGTACCGACTTCATCGCGCCCGCACCGGCATCGGCATCGTTCGATGCACGGCCGACGTTTTCGGCAATCGAAACCACTGCGGCGTTCTGCTCTTCGATCGCAGAGGCAATGGAGGAGGCAATCGCCGACATTTCCTCGATCACGGTCGAGACCGTGTCGATGGCGGTCGCGGCATCACCCGAGGCCTCTTGAATCGCGCCGATCTGATGCGCGATGTCTTCGGTCGCACGCGCGGTCTGTGACGCGAGCGATTTCACTTCCTGCGCGACCACCGCGAAGCCCTTGCCGGCGTCGCCCGCACGCGCGGCCTCGATGGTGGCGTTCAACGCGAGCAAATTGGTCTGCGCGGCAATCGACTGAATGAGGCCGACCACCTCGCCGATCCGGGACGCCGCGTCGCCGAGATTGCGCATGATCGCAACCGAGCGCTGTGCTTCCGCGACTGCGCGGTTTGCGACCTCGGTCGAAGTCGAAGTCTGGTGCGCGACTTCCGAAACGGACACCGAAAGCTGTTCGGTGGCGACCGCTGCCTGCGCGACGTTGGCGGAAGCCGCTCCCGCGGCCTGTCCCGCGCGCACGGCTTCGCTATCGACATTACCGGCGGTGTTTTCGAGTTTGTCGGCGGCACTCGTCAGCTTCTGGGATGCTTGACGCACGGCGCCAAGACCAGAACTCGCACTGTCGCCGAAACCGCGGATGAGTTCTTCGACCGTGCGCACACGGCGCTCACGCTGGCTCGACGCATCGGCCTGCTCGCCTTCGAGGCGCTTGCGCTCGCGTGCATTGTCGCGGAACACGACGACCGTGCGCGCCATTGCGCCGATTTCGTCGCGGGCATTGACCGCAGGAATGTCGGCAACGGTCTCGCCGCCGGCAAGACGGCGCATGACGTTGGACAAACCATGCAGCGGGCCGGTGATGCTGAGGCCGATCAGCCAGTTCAGTGCGAGCCCAAGCATAATGACGGCAATGCCGACGCTGATGATGATGTTGCGCGTTCGTGCCTGCGATGCGGCAAGCGCGAACGCGGCGGATGCCTGTGCCTGCTTGGCGTGAATGATGATGTTGTCGGTCGAATACTGCATATCGACCGTCGAATTCTGAATCACGGTCGACTGCGTGCTTACGACCCGCATCTGCGAAATCCAGTCGCTGAAGTCGTCGCGATATTTCTCGAGCGCCGTGCCGATTTGTTCCTTCAAGGCGGCAGGCAGCGCGGCCTTCGCCAGATGCCCGGTGAACATCGCAAGTTCGCCGTAGATTTTGTAGGTAGCGCTGAGATCAGTGGAGAGAATAAACTCCATCTCGTAGCGGCGAAGCTGCGACAGCGACGCGATCAAACGAAGTGAGTCGATTTCCGTCATCTTCGCAGTATCGCTCGTGACGAGCTGCTCGACCTTGGCCGCCGCCGCAGCAAAGCGTCCGCGAATTCCCTGATCTTCGGCAAAGCC
>JAKFYO010000066.1 GCA_021730825.1 Hyphomicrobiales bacterium | reverse complement strand
CGCGTCCGCGCGAGGAAAGGGCAAGCACATAGCGCGGCTCTCTCGCATCGAACGCAAGCGCGTCCAACAATTCGCGGAAGTCTTCGTTGGTGCGCGCGAGCCCCGGCAGGCAGATGACGGGCAGGCGGGCGTCGTTGCGCGAGCCTGCTTCGAGCGCATGCAGCTTCAAGCCATCCTGTGTGGGCAGGTATAAGTCGTTGATTTTATTCATGTTATCGGCGCCTTCGGATATGCGCCGACAGTCTAGCCCGCGTTCTCGCCGCGCGCGAGATCGGTCTCGATCTCGATCACGCGCTTGTTGGTGAGCAGCGTGCGATAGACCTGCAAATTCTCAAGCACGCGAAGAATATAAAGGCGCGTCTCGGTAATCGGGATGCGCTCGATCCAATCGACGATCGCGTCCGTTTGTCCGCTGCGCGGATCGCCGCGCGCGTTGATCCATTGCCGCGCGCGTCCGGGCCCGGCGTTGTAGCCGATGAAGGTCAGGACATAAGAGCCGTTGAAGCTCTGGATCAGATGTCCGAGTTCGGCGGCGCCAAGCGTCACGTTGTAAACCGGGTCGCGTTGCAGGCGAGTGAAGTCGAAATTTATTCCGATGCGTTTTGCAATGCCGACGCCGGTGGGCCGGATCACCTGCATCAGGCCGTAAGCGTTCGCCGGCGAAACGACATAAGGCTGGAATTCGCTTTCCTGCCGCGAGATTGCATAGACCAGCGCCTTCTCGATCGGCGGCCCCTTGTGCTCGTAGTTCGGAATGCCGGAGGTCGGGAACGCAATCGCATCGACCGGCAGTCCGCGGTCGAGACCCTGTTTGCCGATGATGACAAGCGCGCGGGCATCTTTATGTGCGCTCGCGATTTCCGCGAGCAATACCGCGGTCGCGGCCGTAGGCGTGCGGTCGATCATGTCCATATGGACCGGGACTACGAGATCGTCGGCATCCGCCTCGTAAAGCAGCTTCAATGCGCGCGAGACCGGATTGGCGTTGAAGTTCTGCCGGTCGCTGTCCGTGACCTGCGGCATGGGCCGGAACGGCAGGTCGCGCATGTTCAGCTTCGCGCGCGCAAGCTGGCCATAGAAAACGAGGTGGTGTCGTGCCGCGAGCGAATAGGCGGATTTCGCTCCGATCGCGTCCTGCATCGCTTCCGCAGCACGGCCCTGCCAGTAGAGCGCGCGGGCAATATAGAAAGGTTGCGGCGTGCCCACGTCCTGCACGAAGTGCTTCTTCGCGGTCGCCGGGTCCTTCAGATAGCGCAGCGCCACCCAGCCGGCGGTGAAGTGAATGTCGGCTTTCAGGATATCGTTTTCCGGCAGCACGGCGGCTGCGGCCACGCGGTAGGCAAGTTGAAACTGCTTTTCGTCGAGCAAGTTGCGGATGACGAAGCGGCGTTCGCGCCACCAGTCATCGGCGTCGGGCGTGTTCGGAGCGATGCGGGGCGCCTGCAACATAAGCTCGGCTGCACCCTTGGGGTCGTCGCCGCGCCGCTTCAGATAGGCGCGGGCATAGAGAAAGCTTGCATCCTTCTGCATGGAGGCGGGGACGCTATTGAGCAAAGCGTTCGCATTTCCCGCGCGTTGCAGGGCCGCGTTTCGTGCGCGGCTTAACGCTGCGACGTCCTTACCGGCGCGCTCGGCGCTGCGCTGCGCGGCGTCCCACTTCTCGAGATAGAACAGGCGGTCCGCACGCGCCTTATGGTCGGCGGAAGTCAGCAGGCTACCGTGCTGGCCGAGGATTTCCTGCTCCAGCGACATCGTCAGTTCTTCTTCGCGCCATGCGCGGCGAAGCCAAGGCACCGCATGGGCCTGATTGCCGGCAGCCATCAGCGCGCGGGCAAGCGCCACCATGCCGTCGCCTGAAACCGGCTGGCTGTTGCCGAAATAGGCCTGCACTTCTTTTGCGTCGCGTTTTTCGGCGAGCAGCAAATTTTCCGCGCGGCGGCGGACGAGGGTCATGCTCGGCCAGTTCGGATTGCGGCGGATGAAATCGCGCGTGCGCTCGAAGCCGACGTCTTTGGGGGTGAGGCGGATCGCGAGCCAGGTAATCAGTTCGCGCGCGGCGGGGTCGCTGACGCCGCCAGCGAGTGCGATCGCCTGATTATAATTGCCGTCTTTCAGGAGGCTCAGGGCCTTCTTGACCGCAGCCACATCGCCCGGCGCCTGCGCATGCGCGGCAGGCGCGAACAGGGTCGCGGCAACGAAAATGGCTGCAATGACGCGGCCGAGCAGCGGTCGCATCCGGTCTCCCTCTGGTCCCCGACCCCCGAAATGGACTGGTTTGTATGAATCGCTGGTTACTGTAGCGATATGGTGGCCTCAGGGCATCGGAAAAAGCCCTATTTTCCTTTCTCCGGACCCTTTTCCGCGCTATTTCAGGCGCTTCGCCCAATGGGCCTAACAGGAGTATCTGCCGTGAAGTTCCGGGGATCGTTCACCGCTCTCGTCACGCCGTTCAAGAATGGCGGGTTAGACGAGAAAGCGTTCCGCGATCTCGTGGAGTGGCAGATCGCCGAAGGCACGCAGGGCCTGGTGCCGGTCGGTACGACGGGCGAAAGCCCGACGCTTTCGCATGAGGAGCATCACAAGGTCGTCGAGTGGTGCATCGATCAGGCCAAGGGCCGGGTGAAGGTGATTGCGGGCGCGGGCTCGAACAATACGCTAGAGGCGATTTCGCTCGCGAAGCACGCCGAAAAGGCGGGTGCCGACGCGGTGCTCGTGGTCACGCCTTACTATAACAAGCCCACGCAAGAGGGCATGTATCAGCACTTCAAGGCGGTGAACGACGCGATCGGGATTCCGATCATCATTTATAATATCCCGCCGCGCTCGGTCGTGGATATGTCGGTCGATACCATGAAGCGGCTCTACGAGTTGAAGAACATCGCGGGCGTAAAGGACGCGACCGCGAATATCGGCCGTGTCTCGCAGCAACGCCATGCGTTAGGTGAGGATTTCATCCAGTTGTCCGGCGAGGATATGACGGCGCTCGCTTATAACGCGGCCGGCGGTCACGGCTGCATTTCGGTGACATCGAACGTGGCACCGAAGCTTTGCGCCGAACTCCAGAACACGAGCCTCTCCGGCGACTATGCCAAGGCGCTGAAGGTTCAGGACCGCCTGATCCCGCTGCATGATGCAATCTTCTTCGAGCCGGGTGTTGCCGGTGCGAAAGCGGGTCTTTCGCTGCTCGGCCGCTGCCAGGAAATCGTGCGCTCGCCGCTCATTCCGGCGACCGCCAAGACCAAGGACGCGATCCGCAGCGCGATGGTTCACGCCGGATTGCTGAACTAGGGTTTACGATGGCCAAGAAGGCCGAACAGAAACTTAAAATCGCCGCCGACAACCGCAAGGCTCGTTTCAATTACGAGATCGGCGAAGCGTTCGAGGCCGGCATTGCGCTGACCGGCACGGAGATCAAATCGCTCCGCAACGGCAAGGCGACGATTGCCGAGTCTTATGCCGACGCCAAAGACGGCGAGATCTGGCTCGTGAACTCGAATATCCCTGAGTATCTGCAAGCCAACCGCAACAACCACACGCCGAAGCGGCCGCGAAAGCTGCTGCTGCACAAGCGTCAGATCAACAAGCTAGTCGGCGCGGTCGAAAAGGAAGGCATGACCATCGTGCCTTTGAAAATCTATTTCAATCCGCGCGGGCGCGCGAAGGTCGAGATCGCGCTCGCCAGAGGCAAAAAGCTCCACGACAAGCGCGATACCGAAAAGAAGCGCGACTGGAGTCGCGAACGCGGACGTCTGATGCGGGATAAGGGCTAAAACCGCGGTTAAGCGATTGCCCCGAAGCTCGCGCGCACGTTCGAGAACACTTCGCGGAACATGTCGGTCGTGAGCACGCGCGTATTCGTGTTGTAGCGCGAGCAGTGATAGCTATCGAACAGCCGGACATTCTCGAAATCGTGGATCATGCCGTGGCCGAATTTGTGCTGCGACATCTTCGAGCCGAGTGCGACCACGACCGAGTCATGCGCGATTTTTCCGAGCGCCACGATGCGCTTCAGGTTCGGCATTTCGTTGAAGGCGCTGGTCAGGAAGACGCGGCAGGTTTTGATCTCGTCGCCGGTCGGCTTGTTTTCCGGCGGCACGCAGCGGACAGCGTTTGAAATCCGCGTGTCGATTAACTCGAGCGTGTCGTCCGGCTTTTTTTCATAGTTGCCTTTGGCAAAGCCGAATTCTTTGAGGGTCGCGTAGAGCAAATCGCCGGCGTAATCCCCGGTAAAGGGACGGCCAGTGCGGTTCGCGCCATGCAATCCGGGTGCGAGGCCAACGATCAGGAGGCGCGCGCTGGCCGGCCCGAACGAAGGGACCGGCGCGTTGTGGTAGTCCGGAAATTGCTTACGGTTCGCTTTGCGAAAGGCAGCTAGCCGCGGGCAGAGCGGACAGTCGCGGCCCGGCTCGGCCAGATCGGCAGTCGCTTCGCTCAAGCGTCCTCGGTTTCACCCGGCGCCGTGGGCTGCCGCTGGAGGAAATTCGGCGCGTTCTGCATCCGTGCGGAACGGTCGGCGGGATCGCGTCCGATCTTGGCGGAAAGTTCCTGGAGGTCGATGAAGACATCGGCCTGACGGCGTAGCTCGTCGGCGATCATGGGCGGCTGGGTCGAGATGGTGGAGATAACCGTCACCCGGACGCCTTTGCGCTGCACTGATTCGACGACACGGCGGAAATCGCCGTCGCCGGAGAAGAGTACGATATGGTCGATGTGATCCGCGAGTTCCATCATATCGACTGCAAGCTCAAGATCCATGTTGCCCTTGATCTTGCGGCGGCCCATCGCGTCCGTGAATTCCTTCGCGGGCTTGGTCACGACCTTGTAGCCGTTGTAGTCGAGCCAATCGAGCAGGGGGCGGATCGAGGAATACTCCTGATCTTCGATCAGGGCAGTGTAATAGAAGGCGCGCAGCAGGTTTCCGCGGCTCTGAAACTCTTTGAGGAGTCGCTTATAATCGATATCGAAGCCGAGGCTTTTGGTGGTTGCGTAAAGATTGGCACCGTCAATAAAGAGCGCGATCTTTTCGGCAGACTGCTGCATTTCAATTTCCCAAAACTATGCTCATTTGGCTAAGCAATCCGACCCCCTGAGAGCGAATCTCCACCGGTTTCATAAGTAACCGGCCAGTTACGTAGCTAACGGGCTATACGGCAGTAGGAAAGCAATACCTTCGAGCCATATCGCCGCGTCGAATGCCTGTGGAATGGAACTCGACGCGGAGCAGGTGATGGTTGCCGTAGCGGCGCAATAGCTTTGCAAGACTTACAGCCCCCGAGTACGGGGTCAATTGCCCACCCGGCCGATATGCTTGCTTCCACTGCATAACTCGGGCTATAGGGTCCCGAAATCAGCACACGTAGAACTTGGAGCCCCGCCGATGGCGCGCGTCACGGTTGAAGATTGCATCGACAAGGTTGAGAACCGGTTCGACCTCGTTCTGCTCGCGAGCCACCGAGCACGGATGATTTCGTCGGGCTCCTCGATCACGGTCAACCGCGACAACGACAAGAACCCGGTCGTGGCGCTGCGCGAAGTGGCGGAAGAGACGGTGTCCCCGGACGACCTCAAGGAAGACCTGATCCACTCGCTCCAGAAGTACACCGAAGTGGACGAGCCGGAACCCGAAGCCGTGCCGATGATCCCCGGCGCCGGCGGCTCGGACGACAGCGTTGTCATGGACCGCATGAGTGAGGAAGAACTGCTCGCCGGTCTGCAGGGCCTGGTTCCGCCGGAACAGACCGAAGAAGACGAAGGCTAAACGCTTAACCGCGTTAGCTATTTTGCCCGGCCTATTCGCCGGGCGGTTCCCGCAATGCTAGTTTACCGGCCAGTTCCCAGATTCCGGGGACAGGAGCCTCTGGCATGATGCGCCAATACGAACTCGTGGACCGGGTTCGTCGCTATAACCCTGCGACCGACGAGGGGCTGCTCGACAGCGCCTATGTCTACGCCATGAAGGCTCATGGCTCGCAGATTCGCGCCTCGGGCGACCCGTATTTCTCGCATCCGCTGGAAGTGGCCGCAATTCTCACGGATCTGAAGCTCGACGACGCGACCATTGTCGCGGCACTCCTGCACGACACCATCGAAGACACCAAGGCAACCCGCGCCGAGATCGGCAAGAAATTCGGCAAGGACATTGCGACCCTCGTCGAGGGCCTGACCAAGATCAAAAAACTCGACCTCGTGTCGAAGCGGGCGGCGCAGGCGGAAAACCTCCGGAAACTTCTGCTCGCGATTGCCGACGATGTTCGCGTGCTCCTAGTGAAGCTCGCGGACCGCCTCCACAACATGCGGACGCTGCATTTCGTGCCGGAAGAAAAGCGCAGCCGCATCGCGGAAGAGACGCTCGACATCTACGCGCCGCTCGCGGGCCGCATGGGCATGCACGACATGCGCGAGGAACTGGAGGATCTTTCTTTCCGCCAGTTGCAGCCGGACGTTTATCGCTCGATCGAGAGCCGCTTGGCCACGATCCGGGAACGCAATGCCGGTCTCATCAAGGGCATTGAAGAGGAATTGACGACCGAGCTTGCGCGCGCGGGCACCAAGGCCAAGGTGCGCGGACGCGAGAAGCGGCCTTACTCGATCTGGAAGAAGATGGAGCGCAAGGCGGTCGGCTTCGAGCAGCTTTCCGATCTTTACGGCTTCCGCGTCGTGGTCGACAGCATCGCCGCCTGTTACCAGGCCGTCGGCATCGTGCATACCAAGTGGCCGTTCGTGCCGGGCCGTTTCAAGGACTACATCTCGACACCGAAGCAGAACGATTATCGTTCGCTGCACACGACCGTGGTCGGGCCGGGCCGCCAGCGTGTCGAGTTGCAAGTACGCACGCACGACATGGATCAGGTCGCGGAATACGGCATCGCCGCGCACGCTTTATATAAAGACAGCGATAAGGCGGACGGCGAAATCCTTGCGCATGACTCGAACGCTTATGCCTGGCTCCGGCGCACGATCGAGATGCTCGCGGAAGGCTCGAGTCCGGAAGAGTTTCTGGAGCATACCAAGCTCGAATTGTTCCACGATCAGGTGTTCTGCTTCACGCCGAATGGCCGGTTGATTGCGCTGCCGCGCAAGGCGACGCCGATCGACTTCGCCTACGCGGTGCATACCGA
>JAKFYO010000081.1 GCA_021730825.1 Hyphomicrobiales bacterium | reverse complement strand
TGGGCGCTCGGTATCGCAGCGGCGTTTGCACTCAACGTATTTGTATTTCAGGCGCCGTCAGGCGTGCGCTACGTGAGCGATCTCGGAAAGTTCGAAGTGCCCGGAAGCTGGGTTCCGCTGTTCCTGATGATGACGATCTTTCTGTCGCGCTTCGTGCTTGGGGTCACGAGGGCCGTGAACCCTGCACTCATCGGCAACGATGTCTTCGTCGGCGCCGTCAGCGCAATACTCGGCCTGTGCAGCGGCACCTTCGCGGCACGCGCGATGAAAACGCTCTCAGCCCAGCGCGCGGGTTAACGCAGCGCTGCCGCGATCGTCCTGGCGTTGTGGCGGATCATGTCGAGATAGGTCGGCGCGGGACCGCTCGCGTCGGATAACGCGTCGGAATAAAGCGTGCCGCCGATCTTCGCGTTCGTCTCTTTCGCGATCTGCTCGATGATGCGCGGGCTGGAGATATTCTCGACAAAGATCGCTTTCACGCCCTCTTTCCTGATCTGCTGAATCAGACGCGCTACGTCGCGCGCGGAGGGCTGCGTGTCGCCGCCTGCGGCTTGTGCCGCCAGAAACTCGATGCCGTAGGCGTCGCCGAAATAATGAAAGGCGTCGTGCGAAGTAATCACGCGGCGCTCTTTCTCGCTCAATCCCGCGAAGAGCTGTTTGATCTCGCCTTCCAGCGCCTCAAGCTTAACCAGATAAGCGCTCGCGTTCTTGGTATAGGTTTCCTTGCCCGCGGCATCGGCCGCGATCAGCGCGTCGCGGATGTTCGCGACATAAATCTTCACATTCGCAACTTCCTGCCAGGCATGCGGATCGTAACGGTCGCTGTGCTTGTGTTTATGGTTGTGACCGTGGCCGTCGGTCTCGGCGGTCAAAGCCTTCACCCCTTTGGTCGCGACCAGACGCGCGCCTTTATAATTCGCGCTTTTCACGAGACGATCGGCCCAGCCTTCCAAACCTAAACCGTTGATGACGACGAGCTGCGCCCCCGCCACCGCTTTGGCATGCGCGGGCGTCGGCTGGAAATTATGCAGGTCGGCGTTGGGACCAACGAGTGTCGAAACTTCGACGCGATCGCCGCCGACTTCGCGCACCAGATCGCCGAGGATCGAGAAGCTCGCGAGAATTCTAATCTTCTCTTGCGCATGCGCCGGAGAAAAGATCGTAAAGAGCGCCGCTGCTACCAGAATAAGTTTGCGCATCCTGTTTCTCCTAGAACTCGATGCCCGCTTTCAGGCGGAAGTGATTGCGCTCGAAGTTGGCAAGATCGAGACGCAGATCGTTGCCCAACTCCCTGCCCCAGACCTGATGATTCCAGGCGAGCGACAGCCAGGCATTACTCCCGATCTTCGCAAACAGCGTGGGGCCGAGATAGAGCGCCTCGCCCGTAAACTCGCCAAGCAGATAGCCTTCATAGGCCCGCAGGTAGCGCGTCTCGACGCCGAGAAAGACCTGATGCGCGATCTGGTTCGTGACAGCAAAACCGAAACCGAATTTCGAAGCGCGTTCGATTTCGTCGGCCCCCCGCTCCTTCACGCGCTCTACCTCATAGATCACGTTGAAGGCCGAGAACCACTTATCCTTCACGAGTTCGGTATCAAAGATGAGTTTATTCTCCGCGCCGTGCTTGATGCCGCGCAAACCCGACAATTCATCGTGCGTCTGGAGCGACGGCTCGAAATGCAATGTGACGCCGACCGGCGACAGCCCGCGCTTCAATAAATTCCAGCGGATTTCACCGCCGACCCCATTGAAAGCAAGAGTATTCACGTCGTCGAAATCGGTGACGCCATTGATGCGCTGCCGGATCGCGAACAAGCCGACGCCAACGCTGACGCGGTCCGTCAAGCCGTAGGCGAACTCGAGCTTCTTGCCGATGCCTGCATAACTTCCATCGCGCTTGCCGATGCGGCCGACGATTTCAATCGCGATGCCCTTGGCACCTTTGTGTTCAGTGTCGGAGCCAAGCGTAAAGCCGAACAGGTTCTCGGTCTCCAGCCCATGCACATGACCGAAATGCGGATCGCCCCGATGCCGGCCGCGATTGTCGTGCGCGTGGCCGTCGTTCGGAAAGTGCGTGTGGTTGTGCCCGTGAGTGTGCGAATGATTGTGCTGATGCGCGGGTTGCGGCGCGCGCTTGTAGCGGGCGTTTCGCACTTCCACGGTTTCCTGACCGAAGGGTTCGGTGCGCGCGGCCACCTCGCCTGCCGCAAGCATGCCCACCGCCACGACCGCAGTACCAATCAACAATTTCACGCACGCCCCCATTTCGATATATTATATCCATTACGATACAATATATCATATTGCCGTCAAGCGGCACTTTGGCGCAATCTTCATCTCCCCTCCTGCGACTGATTTGCATTTGAATTTCAGCGGCTTGCGTCCGTTCAGGGTTACGCCTAGACGGACGGCGAGTTAAAAAAACGCTGCTCCTCATGAAACGCGTCGAAATTTTCGCAGCCGTCAGCATCGCCGTCGGCGTTGCCGTGCTTGCGCTGAAATATCTCGCCTATCATTTGACGGGCAGCGTCGCGCTGCTTTCGGACGCGATCGAGAGCATCGTGAACGTGCTGACCGCCATCGCTGCGCTGATCGCGGTCCGTTTCGCAGCCCAGCCCGCCGACAAAGAACACCCCTACGGGCATCACAAGGCGGAATATGTTTCCGCCGTTATCGAGGGCGTGCTGATCGTGATCGCGGCGCTCGCGATCCTGCGTGCGGCATGGGGAGCTTATCAAGTGCCGCGCATGATCGAGGCGCCCTGGTCCGGCCTCGCCTTGAACGGCGCGGCTACAATCATCAATGCGGTTTGGTGCGCAATTCTGCTCCGCATGGGCCGGGCCTATAAATCGCCCGCGCTTGCAGCCGACGGCTATCACCTGCTCACCGATGTCGTGTCGTCTGTCGGCGTACTCGCGGGCCTCGCGCTCGCGATTTACACCGGCATTACGATACTGGACCCGCTACTCGCGGCACTGGTCGCGGTCAATATTCTATGGACGGGCTGGAAGCTGATGAAGGAGTCCGCGGGCGGCCTGCTCGACGAGGCCCTGCCGGAAGAAATGCTGACTCGCATTCGTGCGGCGATTGCCGCCAATGCCGAGGGCGCGATCGAAGCGCATGATCTTCGCACCCGGCAGGCGGGACCGATGATCTTCGTCGAATTTCATCTGGTCGTGAAAGGTTCGATGAACGTCACGCAAGCGCACGAGATCTGCGACCGGCTCGAGCGCGCGATCAAGGCGGAATGCAACGATGCGCTAATCTCGATTCATGTCGAGCCGGACGACAAGGCGAAGCATTCGGGAATCGTCGTTCTCTAGGCAATTACGCAGTAACGATTTCCGGCTCGCATCCGACCGGAAATTTCACCGAGTTCGCGACAAAGCATTTCGAGTGCGCGTCTTTGTGTAAGGCGCGCGCAACCGCAGGATTACCCGAAGCAATGGTCACGCGCGGACGCAGCGTGGCGCGCTCGACCTTGCCTTCGCCTTTCGTATCCAGCTTCAGGACGATCTCCGCCTCGTCGCGATAATCGCTGACGACGACGCCCGCTTCCGAACAGAGATGCAGATACCAAAGCATGTGGCACGACGAGAGCGAGGCAAGCAGCATCTCGTCGGGATTGTAGTGATCGAGCGAATGGAACGCCGAGGTCGCGACAATCGGCGGCTTGTCCGCGCCGCTCTTCGTCTTCGCCGTGATGCGGTGCGTGCGCGCAAACGAACGATAGCTTTTCGTGCCCTCGCCGCCTTCGGCGGACCAATGCAGGAATGTTTTGTATTTGTGGTCAGCCACGCTTTTGCCTCGTGGCGATTACATCAGTCGTTCGGCGACCAGGCCTTGTAGTCGCCGGTCGCCTGCGGGCGCTTGCCGGAGGCGAGCGTCGAGCCGCGCGGACGCCATGCGCTCGGCGTGCCGGTGTAGTTCGGGCGATGCGGCTTTTCCCAGTCGCGGGCTTTGTAATTGTCCTGC
Organism: Hyphomicrobiales bacterium; assembly: GCA_021730825.1. GTDB lineage: Bacteria > Pseudomonadota > Alphaproteobacteria > Rhizobiales > Xanthobacteraceae. The sequence goes on along the minus strand of JAKFYO010000081.1, from coordinate 3,308 downwards.
GTCGGCGGCACATCGACGGTGTGATGCAGCCAGCCGTGCCAGTCGGGTCCGATCCGCGAGGGTTCGGCGAGGCCGTTATAGATCACCCAGCGGCGCTCGAACTGGAAGTCCTTCTCCACCCGCCCGCGGTCGGTGCGGTAATAGCGATTGCCCTGGCTGTCGGTGCCGACGTGCTCGCCATAGAGCCACGTCCACCAGAACGTGCCCCAGGTCGCCGAATTCCACCACGTGAAGATGCCGAGGAAGAAGGTTTTCATGGCGCCCGTCTAGCACGGGGCCGGACCCGCGCAAACGCGGCAATCGCGCCCGTTGCACAGGTGCAACGCAGGTGCATGTTTCTAGGGCATTTCTGGGCACTTGCCCGGTGGGCTGTGCCCGCTTCGTGCTTGAGCCGTAAAAGGCATGACGTATAGTTACGGCAATTAAGTCCAATAATATTTTCTTATTTTCGAGTGGGGCGATCATTATGACGAGCGCTGCGTCTTCGACACAAACGGTGCCTTTTGCGCGTAGTTCGGCCTCCCCTTACCTCATCGCAATCGGAGCGGCCTGCCTCTTTATTCTGATCGGCTCGTTGGTCTTCCCGAAAGAGTCAGATGTCGCGGTTTTCCTGTTCGACTATTCGGCGAAATCCTTTTTCGGACGGATTTACCCGATCTCGGTGCAGAACGCGCTCTACATCATGTTTGCGTTCGGCCTCGCCGATATCTGGGTCCGCTACAAGGCCGCCGTGCGCGAGCAGTCATACCTCGATAAGGAACTGCTACCCGAAGGCGACGAAGTACTGAACATCAACGAGCTCGGCCCGATCCGGCGCAAGATCGCGGCACTCGATGCGCCGGAAGGCGCGTTCCTGCCGCAGTTGCTCGACGAGTCGATCCTGCAACTCACCAACTCGAAGTCGCTGGAGCACGCGGTTTCCATCTTCACGAGCCTGCTCGAGCTGATCACGCACCGGCTCGATCTCGCCTACCAGACCATCCGCTATCTGGTGTGGATCATTCCGACTACCGGCTTCATCGGCACGGTGATCGGCATTGCGATCTCGCTCGAAGGGCTTGCTGGCGGCGCTGGCAAGATCGACATCGACAAGGTCGCGGCGGGCCTAAAGGTCTCGTTCTACACAACGATCATCGCACTGATCCTGAGCGCAATTCTGGTGCTGCTGCAAAACATCGTGCAGCGGCGCGAAGAAACCGCGCTCAACCGCGCCGCGCAATACTGCCTGCAGAATCTCATCAACCGCGTTTACACCGGTAAGTAGGTTCTCGTTCGATGCGCCGCCCCAACCGCTCCATCGAGGTCCTCGACATCTCGCTGATGGCGGTGGTGACCAAAGCCATGGGCGCGTTTCTCGTGCTCATGGTCGTGTTCATGCAGTACTACCAGTCCGGCCCGATCGGACAGAACACGGCTGAACAACTCTCGCAGGCAATAGAGCAGACACAAAAGAATACCACCGACGCGTTGCGACGGCTGATCGAAAAAGCAAATCCGGAAGACATCGCGAAGCTCCTGGAAGAAGCGCGGCGTCGGCTGGAAGAAGCAAAGAATCTGATCGAACAGCTACGCCGCGAGAACGCCGCGCTGAACGCGCAGGCGCAAAGACTTCAGCAGGAAAACGATGCGCTAGAGAAAGAAATTGCAGAACTGGAGAAGAGGCTCGCCGCAGACAAGTTTGTCATTACCGGCACTCTGCTGAACTGGGACTGCATCGATACGAGATTTCAGCTTGGTCTTATCACGACGCAGATGTTCCTCACGCTTCCGAACAATCGGCGTGAAAAATATGTGTTGAACTCCAGCGCCGCGCTTGGCTCGAGTGCATCGGTCTCGGAGCCGGAATATCGCAGGGTGCGCCCGAATTCACCTGACGCGCCGGGCACCGGCACACGGTTCAACATGTCAACGTTTCGGTATGCGACCGACCCGATCGCGATGGGGCTGATCGTGGTGAAACAGAATCCCACTCCTCAGAAGATCGGTGAATACGAAGGCTTCGCCCTGAAGCGCACGAACCAGGACTGCTCCGTTCTGGTCTCCCTTCAGGCGGCGCTACCCGGCAAAGATTTGTTCCGGCCCAACTTCACGATACGCCTCGTCATCCCGAAAGATAGCTACGCCGAGGCGCTCTACGACATAAGACTGAACCCAGAAAATGGGACGCTAACGACGCTGGATCCTTCCGCGCCAACGCTTGCGTGGCTCAAGGATCAAATCGCAAACGCGGTAAAGGTTTCACAATGACCAAGATGATCCGCTGCATCGAAGGCCATGTCTTCGATATCGAATCGCAGAAGAAATGTCCGCAATGCGGATGGGTGCCCGCCGCGAAGAAAGAGAAAGTCGCGCAGGCTGCGAGCGGCGCGTCCGTCATTGGCAAAACGTTCGGTACGATCATTGCCGCTGTCGACGGCCTGCTCGGCAAGGTCGGGCTCGGCAACAAACCCGGACTCGCCGCAGGCATCGTCTATGCAAGCATCATCCTGCTCTTTGTCGGCAGCGCATCGGCGCTGACTGGCGTATTTCGCGGCAGCGGCACCGTGCCGGTCGCGACACCTCCTGCTGCCGTAAGTGCGCCGCAGCCGGAATTGCAGAAAACTACTCCTCCGCCGCAGCAGAAACAGCAGCAAGCGCCATCGGAATCGCGGCAGCGAAACACAAGCGCCGAACCGCCGACACAAGAGCCGCAACAGCTACAACAACAGCAGCCGCAACCCTCTGCGCCGCAGCAGCAAAATGCGCCAAACCAATATCAGCAACGCCCGCACATTCATGTGCCGGGTGAAATCCGGAATTTGTTGCGCAGGGTTTTCTAGGATCGGCGCCGCACTTCGCGGCAATCGGGCTTAGGCAGCACCCTTGGCGGGGTTCGGGAATTTGTTCGCGACCCCCAGCTCCTTGAGCCGTGCCGCGACATGGACAACCACGCCCCGCACCACGCCGGACTTCAGATCCGGGTCTTCCTTCAGCACCAGATGCGCGACATCCGAGAGATGCTGCTTGGGGTCGATGCCCCGCCCGAGCGCGCTCAGCGTGCTCTCATCCAGCAACCGCTGCGCCTGCGCGATCGAATTCACGTTTTCCTGCTGCTTCAATTCGCGGAAGCGTTCGAGCAATTCCTGATTGGTGCCGTCGAAGGGACCGCGCGGCACGGGCTTGGCCGCCGCGATATTGATGGTCTCGGCAATGGCGGGCTCAACCTTCGCAGCCGGTTCGGCGGCCGCGGCTTTTACTTCAGGTGCCGCCGCCTTCGCGTTCATTTCGGCGTTCATGCCGGAGAGAATTGAGGCTGCGACCGCGGCATC
>JAKFYO010000205.1 GCA_021730825.1 Hyphomicrobiales bacterium | reverse complement strand
CGCGACTTGGTGATGATCGCCTTCTGGCCGGCAATCGCAGTCAGATCGTTGGCGGCTGCAGTCACCTTCTTCTGGTCGCCGGCACCTTCGCCCACGCCCATGTTCAAAACGACCTTGTCGACGCGCGGCACTGCGAACGAGTTCGAATACCCGAACTGCTCGACGAGCTTCGGACGGATGTCCTTGTCGAACTGCGCCTTCAGGCGCGGAATGTAGCTTTTCTCAGCCATCGATCGTCTCTCCCGAGCGGCGCGCTACGCGCACTTTCTCGCCCTTTACTTCTTTGAAGCCGACACGGGTCGCCTTCTTCGGTTCTTTCGGATCGGCAAGCGCGAGATTCGAGATGTGAATCGGCGCTTCCTTCGAAATGATTCCGCCCTGGTTCTGCGGTGTCTGACGCTGATGGCGGCGCACGATATTGATGCCGCGCACGAGCGCACGCGCTTCAACCGGACGCACCTCGATCACCTCGCCCGACTTACCCTTGTCGCGGCCGGTGAGCACGATGACTTTGTCGCCCTTGCGGATCTTCGCGGACATCACAGCACCTCCGGGGCGAGCGAAATGATCTTCATGTGGTTCTTGGCGCGGAGTTCGCGCGGCACCGGTCCGAAGATACGCGTGCCGACCGGCTCCATCTGGTTGTTGATGAGGACGGCAGCGTTGCGGTCGAAGCGGATAACCGAACCGTCGGCGCGGCGCAGATCCTTGCGGATGCGCACGACCACGGCCTTCATCACTTCGCCCTTCTTCACCTTACCGCGCGGAATCGCTTCCTTGATCGAGACGACGATAACGTCGCCGACCGTCGCGTATTTGCGCTTGGAGCCGCCCAGCACCTTGATGCACATGACACGGCGCGCGCCGGAATTATCAGCGACGTCGAGATTTGTTTGCATCTGAATCATAAAGGCACCTTTATTCTTTTCTTCGCCGCTTCCGCGGATGTCTCAGTTCAGGCTTTTTCGTTTTCGACAACGATCCAGCGCTTCAGCTTCGAAATCGGCTTGTGCTCGGAAATCGAAACCTGATCGCCGATCTTGTATTTGTTGCTCTCGTCATGCGCGTGGAATTTCTTCGAACGGCGCACGGTCTTCTTCAAAAGCGGATGGGTGTAGCGGCGCTCGACCAGGACGACGACGGTCTTGTCCTGCTTGTCGCTGACTACGGTGCCTTGCAATACGCGCTTCGGCATCTTACTTGCCCTTCTTGGCGCCGGCGGCGCGCTTTTCGCTGGCAACGGTCGAGAGGCGCGCAATGTCGCGCCGCACCTGCCGCACCCGCGAGGTGTTTTCCAACTGGCCCGTCGCTTTCTGGAAGCGAAGGTTGAACTGTTCCTTCTTCAGCTCCGAGATTTTCTCGATGAGCTGGTCGGGAGTGAGCTGACGAACGTCTTCGACTTTCATCTTGTTTCTCCCTTACTGAATTCGCGTGACGAAACGGGTTTTGATCGGAAGCTTGGCGGCGGCCAGACGCAGCGCTTCGCGCGCGGTCGGCTCATCGACACCGTCGAGCTCGAACATGATGCGGCCCGGCTTGATGCGTGCCGCCCAGAATTCCGGCTGGCCTTTACCTTTGCCCATGCGGACTTCGGTCGGCTTCTTCGATATCGGAATATCCGGGAATACGTTGATCCACACGCGGCCCGCACGCTTCATGTGACGGGTCATGGCGCGGCGGGCAGCCTCGATCTGGCGCGCGGTGACGCGTTCCGGTTCGAGCGCCTTCAAGCCGTACTCGCCGAAAGCGAGCATGGTCCCGCCCTTCGCAGTACCGCGGATGCGGCCCTTGAATTGCTTGCGGAATTTGGTGCGCTTGGGTTGCAGCATGATCGTTACTCTTTTTATTCCTGCTTAAGCGGCCTGCTCGCGGCGCGGACGTCCACCGTCGCCGTCAGCAAGCTTCTTGTCCTGCGCCATCGGGTCGTGCTCAAGGATCTCGCCCTTGAAGATCCAGACCTTCACGCCGCAAGTACCGTAAGTGGTGAACGCGGTAGCGGTGCCGTAATCGACATCGGCACGGAGCGTATGAAGCGGCACGCGGCCTTCGCGATACCATTCCACGCGCGCGATTTCGTTGCCGCCGAGACGGCCGGAGCAGTTGATGCGGATGCCTTCGGCGCCGAGACGGATCGCGGATTGCACCGCGCGCTTCATGGCGCGGCGATACGCAACGCGGCGCTCGAGCTGCTGCGCAATGGAGTCGGCGACCAGGAACGCGTCGATTTCCGGCTTACGGATTTCGAGGATGTTGATGATGACTTCCGAGTCCGTCATCTTCGAAATCTGCTTGCGCAGCTTGTCGATGTCCGCGCCCTTCTTGCCGATGACGACGCCCGGACGGCCCGAGTGAATGGTCACGCGGCACTTCTTGTGGGGGCGCTCGATCACGATACGCGCGACGGCAGCCTGCTTCAGCTGCTTCATCAGGAAGTCGCGGATCTTGATGTCTTCGTGCAGGAGCTTGCCGTATTCGTTCTTGCGAGCGAACCAGCGCGAGTCCCAGGTGCGGTTGATGCCGAGCCGGAGTCCGGTCGGATTAACTTTCTGTCCCATCAGGCGCTCGCTTTCGCTTCAGCTTTGGGTTTCGACTTTTTCTTCGGAGCCTCTGCTTCCTTTTCACGAACGACAATCGTGATCGAGGAGAACGGCTTTTCGATCGGCGACGAGCGGCCGCGGCCGCGCGACGTGAAGCGGTGCATGGTCAGCGCCTTGCCGATATAGGCCTCGGCGACGACGAGCTGGTCGACATCAAGCTGATGGTTGTTTTCGGCATTCGCGATCGCGCTATCGAGACACTTCTTGACGTCCTTCGCGATACGCTTCTTCGAGAAGGTAAGATCGGCAAGCGCCATCCCGACCTTCTTGCCGCGGATCAGACCCGCGACGAGGTCGAGCTTGCGCGGGCTCACGCGCAGATTGCGCGCGATGGCCTTCGCCTCGTTATCCTTCAGAACTCTTTTGCGTGATGGCTTGCCCATGATGCTTCTCGATTACGCCGACGGCTTCTTGGCTTTTTTGTCGGCGGCGGTGTGACCGGTGAACGTGCGGGTCGGCGAGAACTCGCCGAACTTGTGACCCACCATTTCTTCGGAGACGTAAACCGGAATGTGCTTCTGGCCGTTGTAAACGCCGAAAGTCAGACCGACGAACTGCGGCAGGATCGTAGAGCGGCGGCTCCAGATCTTGATCACATCCGAACGTCCGGACGAGCGCGCGGCATCTGCCTTCTTGAGCAGATAACCGTCGACGAACGGACCTTTCCAAATTGAACGGGCCATCGGTTACGCCTTCTTCTTCCGCGCGTGGCGGTTCGCAATGATGAATTTGTTGGTGCGCTTGTTCTTGCGCGTCTTCTTACCCTTGGTGGGGAAGCCCCACGGCGTGACCGGATGACGGCCGCCCGAGGTACGGCCTTCGCCGCCGCCATGCGGGTGATCGACCGGGTTCATCGCGACACCACGGACGCTGGGCTTCTTGCCCTTCCAGATGTTGCGGCCGGCTTTGCCGATCGAGGTATTCATGTGATCGGGGTTCGACACCGCGCCGACAGTCGCAAAGCAGCGGCCATGTACGAGGCGCTGTTCGCCAGAGTGCAGACGCACGATGCAGTAGCCTTGGTCGCGGCCGACGATCTGGGCGTAGGTGCCGGCGGAACGGGCGATCTGACCGCCCTTGCCGATCTTCAGCTCGATGTTGTGCACGATCGTACCGACCGGCATATTTTCGAGCGGCATCGCATTGCCCGGCTTCACGTCGACCTGTTCGCCGGCAATCAGCTTATCGCCTGCGTTCACGCGCTGCGGCGCGAGAATATAGGCGAGCTCGCCGTTATCGTACTTCAGCAGCGCGATGTAGGCGGTACGGTTCGGATCGTATTCGATCCGGTCGACAGTCGCGACGACATCGCGCACAGCGCGCTTGAAATCGACGTTACGCAGCGAACGCTTGTGACCGCCGCCACGGAAACGAACCGTGATGCGGCCGTTATTGTTGCGAGCGCCCGTGTTCGTCTTGCCGACGGTGAGGCTCTTTTCCGGCTTGCCTTTGTGCAGGCCGGTGCGATCTACGCTGACGTACTGCCGAAGGCCGGGAGTAATGGGTCTATATGTTCTGAGTGCCATGACGTTTTACCTCAGAGGCCCGTCGTGATGTCGATTGTCTGGCCTTCGGCCAGAGTCACAATCGCTTTTTTCACGGTGCCCTGCTTGCCAGGGCGGCCTTTGAACACCTTGTTCTTGCCTTTGCGGATCAACGTATTCACGCGCGTCACTTTCACTGCGAAAAGCTTTTCGACGGCGTTCTTGATTTCGGTTTTGGTCGCATCGGTACGGACCTTGAATACGACCTTGTTGTTCTCGGACGCGGCGGTGGCCTTTTCGGTCACGACCGGCGAGAGGATCACGTCGTAATGGCGCGGTTCTGTGCTCATTTGAATCGCGCCTCCAGTGCGTCGAGCGCGGCTTTGGTCAGAACGAGCTTCTGGCGGCGCATGATGTCGTAAACGTTGATGCCCTGCACCGGCAGCACATCGATTTCGTGCAGGTTGCGCGCGGCAAGACCGAAGTTCTTGTCGATTTCGGCACCGCCGATGAAGAGCGCATTCGAGAAGCCGAGCTTCTCGAGATTCTGCACCAGCATCTTGGTCTTCGGCTCTTTCAGCGTTGCTTCCGTGAGCACGATGATCGACGATTCTTTCGCCTTCGCAGACAGCGCATGCTTCAGCGCGAGCTGACGCAGCTTCTTCGGCATTTCGGTTTCGTGCGAGCGCACGACCGGACCGAACGCGCGGCCGCCACCACGGAACTGCGGCACGCGTGCCGAGCCGTGACGGGCATTACCGGTGCCCTTCTGGCCGTACATCTTCTTGCCCGTCCGCCAGATTTCCGCACGGTTCTTCACCTTGTGCGTGCCGGCGCGGCGCTTGTTGAGTTGCCAGTTGACGATGCGATGCAGAAGATCCTTGCGAACTTCGAGACCGAAGATCTCGTCGTTCAGCTTGACCTTGCCGCCCTCTTTGCCGTCGAGCGAAATTACGGAGAGTTCCATTATGCGCCCTCCTTCGCTTCAGTGGCCTCCGGAGCGGGAGCGGCATCAGCCGCAGGCGCTTCGGACTTCTTGTTAGCTTCGTCGGCGAGACGGAATTTGCCCGGCTTCGGCGCTTCCTTCGGAAGCGCCTTCTTCACGGCGTCACGCACCATGATCCAGCCGCCCTTCGAACCCGGCACTGCGCCTTCGATGAGAAGCAGGCCCTTCTCAACGTCCAGGCGCACAACCTTAAGGTTCAAGGTGGTGACGGTGTCGTCACCCATGTGGCCTGCCATCTTCTTGTTCTTGAAAGTCTTGCCCGGGTCCTGACGGCCGCCGGTACCGCCGATCGAGCGGTGAGCAACCGAAACGCCGTGCGTCGCGCGAAGGCCGCGGAAATTCCAGCGCTTCATGCCGCCCGCGAAACCCTTACCGATCGAGGTGCCCGTCACATCGACGAACTGACCGACCACGAAATGATCCGCGGTGATTTCAGCGCCAACCGGGATCAGAGCGTCGGCAGGCACGCGGAATTCCGCGAGCTTGCGCTTCGGCTCGATCTTGGTGACGGCAAAATGGCCGCGCATTGCCTTCGAGACGCGCGAAGCGCGGCGCGTACCGACGCCGAGCTGGAGCGCGACATAGCCGTTCTTTTCCATCGTGCGATGGCCGACGACCTGGCAGTTTTCGAGTTTCAGCACGGTCACGGGGACATGCTCACCGGCGTCGGTAAAGACGCGGGTCATTCCCAATTTCTGTGCAATCACGCCGGAGCGCATGTGACTTCCTCGTTCTACTAGAGCTTAGAGCTTGATCTCGACATCGACGCCGGCAGCGAGGTCGAGCTTCATCAGCGCGTCCACGGTCTGCGGCGTCGGGTCGACGATGTCCAAAAGACGCTTATGCGTGCGCATTTCGAACTGTTCCCGGCTCTTCTTGTCGATGTGCGGAGAGCGGTTCACGGTGAACTTTTCGATCCGTGTCGGCAGCGGAATCGGACCGCGCACTTGCGCGCCCGTACGCTTGGCCGTCGCCACGATCTCGCGCGTAGAAGTGTCGAGAATGCGGTGGTCGAAAGCCTTGAGGCGGATTCGAATATTCTGGCCGTTCATCGCTTACTCCGGGGTATCCCCGTTAAAGTTTGTTATTCGCTTGGTTACGCCGAGATCACTCGATGATCTTCGCCACAACTCCTGCTCCGACGGTGCGGCCGCCTTCACGGATGGCGAAGCGCAGCTTCTCTTCCATCGCGATCGGGACGATCAGCTGCACTTCCATCGAAACGTTGTCGCCAGGCATCACCATCTCGGTGCCGGCAGGCAACGTCACGATGCCCGTCACGTCCGTGGTGCGGAAGTAAAACTGCGGACGATAGTTCGTGAAGAACGGCGTATGACGGCCACCCTCTTCCTTCGTCAGAATGTAGGCCTCAGCCGTGAACTTCGTGTGCGGCTTCACCGAACCCGGCTTGCACAGAACCTGACCACGCTCGATCTCTTCGCGCTTGGTGCCGCGGAGCAAAATACCGACGTTGTCGCCAGCCTGGCCCTGATCCAGAAGTTTCCGGAACATCTCGACGCCGGTAACCGTCGTCTTGACCGTGTCCTTGATGCCGACGATCTCGACTTCCTCGCCAACCTTCACGATGCCGCGCTCGACGCGGCCGGTCGCAACCGTACCGCGGCCCGAGATCGAAAACACGTCTTCGACCGGCATCAGGAACGTGCCGTCCAGCGGACGCTCCGGCTGCGGGATCGAAGCGTCAACCGCTTCCATCAGCTTCAGGATCGCGTCGTGGCCCTGTTCCTTGTTCTTGTCCTCGAGCGCCATCAGCGCCGAGCCCTTGATGATCGGGATCTTGTCGCCGGGGAAGTTGTACTTCGAGAGCAACTCGCGAACTTCAAGCTCAACCAGATCCAGCAACTCCGGATCGTCGACCATGTCGACCTTGTTCATGAACACAACGATCGCAGGAACGCCGACCTGGCGCGCAAGAAGAATGTGCTCGCGGGTCTGCGGCATCGGGCCGTCAGCCGCCGACACAACCAGGATCGCGCCGTCCATCTGTGCTGCACCCGTGATCATGTTCTTCACGTAGTCCGCATGCCCAGGGCAATCGACGTGCGCGTAGTGGCGGTTCTTGGTCTCGTACTCGACGTGCGCCGTCGAGATCGTGATGCCGCGCGCCTTCTCTTCCGGCGCCTTGTCGATCTGGTCATAGGCCGTGAACGTCGCACCGCCCGTTTCCGCCAACACCTTCGTGATCGCCGCCGTCAGCGACGTCTTGCCATGGTCAACATGACCAATCGTGCCGATGTTGCAATGCGGTTTGTTGCGTTCAAATTTTTCCTTGGCCATCTT
>JAKFYO010000027.1 GCA_021730825.1 Hyphomicrobiales bacterium | reverse complement strand
CTTGTTCTTGAAGTCGGCCAGCACCGAGCGCTTGCCGCGATTGATCGCGTGATAATAAGCGGCGGAAAGATTTTCGCCGCTCGCACCTTCGAGATACGGCGGGCCCCAGGTGCGGGTCTCGTCGCCCTGCCCCGGCCGCTCGATCTTGATTACGTCCGCACCGAGATCGGAAAGAATCTGCCCGGCCCACGGTCCTGCAAGTACGCGCGCGAGCTCGAGTACTTTTATTCCGTCTAATGGCGCAGGCATTGAACGCGAACTTACTGCGAGAACGCCTGAATGCCGGTGATGCCACGGCCGAGGATCAGCGCATGAACGTCATGCGTGCCTTCGTAGGTGTTCACCGTTTCCAGATTCATCACATGACGCATGACATGATATTCGGCAGTGATGCCGTTGCCGCCATGCATGTCGCGCGCGACGCGGGCGATATCGAGCGCCTTGCCGCAGTTGTTGCGCTTCACGATCGACACGGCTTCCGCCGGACAACGATCTTCATCCATGAGGCGCGTGACGCGCAGCGCCGCCTGAAGGCCGAGTGCGATCTCAGTCTGCATGTTTGCGAGCTTCAACTGCACAAGCTGGGTCGCAGCCAGCGGACGGCCGAACTGCTTGCGGTTCAGCGTGTAGTCGCGCGCGGCAGCCATGCAGGCTTCGGCCGCCCCCATCGCGCCCCAGGCAATGCCGAGACGCGCGCGGGTGAGACAGCCGAACGGACCGGCAAGACCAGAGACGTTCGGCAGCAGCGCGTCTTCGCCGACTTCAACGCCTTCCATCACGATCTCGCCGGTGACGGACGCGCGGAGCGAAAGCTTGCCCTCGATCTTCGGGGTCGAAAGACCCTTCATGCCGCGCTCAAGGATAAAGCCGCGAATGCGTCCGCCGTCGGCATCCGACTTCGCCCAGACCACGAATACGTCTGCGACCGGCGCATTGGTGATCCAGAGCTTCGTGCCGGTGAGCTTGTAGCCCTTGGCGGTTTTTTCGGCGCGCGTGCGCATACCGCCGGGATCGGAACCGTGATCGGGTTCGGTCAGTCCGAACGCGCCGACGATCTCACCGGAGGCGAGTTTCGGCAGGTACTTCATGCGCTGCTCTTCCGAGCCGTAGGCATAGATCGGATACATTACGAGCGAAGACTGCACGCTCATCGCCGAGCGATAGCCCGAGTCCACGCGCTCGATTTCGCGCACGGCAACGCCATAGCTCACATAATTCAGGCCCGAGCCGCCGTATTTCTCCGGCAGCGTCGAGCCGAGAAGCCCGAGCGAACCCATCTCGGTCATTACCGAGCGGTCGTATTTCTCCTGAAGAAACGCTTCGGTGACGCGCGGCAAGAGCTTTTCCTGCGCGTAACCGCGCGCGGTATCGCGCACCATGCGCTCGTCATCGGTGAGCTGACTTTCGAGATCGAACGGATCTTCCCAGTTCGTCGAGACGGCGGATGCGGGCTTGGCGGCGTCTTTTACAAGCGGCTTGTTCATATCGAATTCCTCGGCGGTTTCCTCGGAAGCGCGGGCATGGCCACTGCGCTCTTGTCTTGTTCTTCTTGGCTATAAACCCGCCGCACGGCGAGCGCCAGCGGCTTTCATGGTAGCCAGCCCCGCGCCGGAACGGCTATGACCACCATGCGGAACTAAGGCTGATAAGAAATGGAGTTTCCACGATGAATCTGGGCCGGATGCTGAAAGCCCGCGCTGCGGAAGGACGGCCTGTCCGCGCGGGGCTGATCGGAGCGGGGAAATTCGGCTCGATGTTTCTGGCACAGGCGCGCACCACGCCGGGCCTGCAAGTTCTGGGGATTGCAGATCTCGATGGCGCGCGTATCCGCGACGCACTGAAACGCACCGGCTGGGATGAAGCACAGATCGCGCGCGATTTTCCGGACGCACTGAAGACCGGCAAGACCGCGATCACCGAAGACGCAATGGCGCTGATCAACGCCGAAGGCCTCGATGTCATTCTCGATGTCACGGGCAGCCCCGCCGCCGCCATCCGACATTGCCTCGCTGCGTTTAAAGCGAAACGGCATGTCGTGAATGTCACGGTCGAGGCCGATGTTCTGGCCGGGCCGCTGCTTGCAAAACGCGCGGCGGAAGCCGGTGTCGTCTACGCGCTCGCCTACGGCGATCAACCGGCGCTGGTGTGCGAAATGGTGGACTGGGCGGAAGCCTGCGGCTTTCGCGTCGTCTCCGCGGGTAAGGGCACGAAGTATTTGCCGGAGTATCCGCAATCGACGCCGGACACAGTCTGGAATTACTACGGAATGACGGCGGAGCAGGCAGCAGCCGCGGGCATGAACTCGCAGATGTTCAATTCGTTTCTCGACGGCACCAAGTCTGCGATCGAGATGGCGGCGATTTCCAATGCGACGGGACTGAAAGCACCGCGAGATGGCCTCGCCTTCCCGCCCTGCGGCGCGGACGAACTGCCGAAGCATCTGATCCCGCGCGCTGCGGGGGGCGTGCTGGAAGAAAGCGGCATCGTCGAGGTCGTGTCTTCGCTCAATCGCGACAGCTCGCCGGTCGAGCGCGACCTGCGCTGGGGCGTCTATGTCGTGTTCGAAGCGGGCTCGGAAGATGCACGCGCTGAATATACACGCCGCTGCTTTGCCGAATACGGCATGATCACCGACAAGTCGGGACGCTACTCCGCGCTTTACCGCCCTTATCACATGATCGGACTTGAACTTGGCATCTCGGCAGCAGCAGCCGTGCTGCGCAAGGAAGCGACCGGCACCGCCGACGCATTCCGTTCGGATGTTGCGGCGGTCGCAAAGCGCAATCTTGCGGCCGGTGAAATGCTCGATGGCGAAGGCGGCTACACCGTGTACGGCAAGATCATGCGGGCGGAAGATTCGCTTGGCGCAGGCGCGCTGCCGATCGGACTTGCGCATAAAGTAAAGCTGAACAAGCCGGTAGCCGCAGGCAAAGCGGTTACATGGACGGACGTTGCCATTGCCGAAGACGATACCGTGAAATTCCGGCGCGAGATGGAGCGCGTATTCGCGCCGAAGAAATCGGCCGCCGCGTAATTATTCCGCGGCGACGATTTTCTTTTTGCCGCCGTGCTCGACTGGTACTTCGGGCTCTTTCTCGTTGATCGCATTCGCAATCTTCTGGTCGTATTTGTCGAGATACATGTAGATCACGGGCGTGATGTAGAGCGTCAACAGTTGCGAGAGCAGCAGGCCGCCGACAACCGCGACACCGAGCGGCTGGCGCAATTCGGCGCCCTCGCCCGCACCGATCGCGATCGGCAACGTGCCGAAGATCGCAGCCATCGTCGTCATCATGATCGGGCGGAAACGCAGCAAAGCCGCTTCGCGGATCGATTCCTCCGCGCCCATGCCGTGCCGTCTTCGTTCGATCGCGAAATCGATCATCATGATCGCGTTCTTCTTGACGATACCGACCAAGAGCACGATGCCGATGATCGCAATCACCGACAGGTCCATGCCGAACAGCAGTAGCGTGAGCAACGCACCGATGCCCGCCGAGGGCAGCCCGGACAAGATCGTCAGCGGATGGATGAAGCTCTCGTAGAGAATGCCGAGCACGATATAAATCACGAGGATCGCGGCGAGGATCAACAGCGGTTGGCTGGAGAGCGAGTCGCGGAACGCCTGTGCGGTGCCCTGAAAGCCGCTTGAAACGCTTGCCGGCAAGTTGGACTCGCGCTCGACCTGCTGGATTGCCACGACCGCTTCGGAAAGCGCCACGCCAGGCGCCAGATTGAACGAAATCGTCACTGCCGGCTGCTGCTGTTGATGCGATATCTGCAACGGCCCTACGGTACGCCGCATGGTTGCAATGGCGTCCAGCGGCACAAGTTGGCCGGTGGATGCGCGCAAATACGTGCGCGAGAGGTCGGTCTCGTCGCGCTGGAAGCGGCGCTGCGCCTCGACGATGACCTGAAACTGGTTGTTCGCGGTGTAGAGCGTCGCAACCTGACGCGAGCCGTATTGGCTATACAAGACGCTACGAATTTGGTCGTCGCCAATGCCGAGCGCACGCGATTTTTCGCGATCGATGTCGATCGTGATCTGCGGATTGGTAATCTGCAAATCGGAGTTCACGTCGCGCAAGATCGGAATCTGCGCAATCTTTTCCTGAAGCTGCGGCGCAAGATTATAAAGCGTATCGGTATCCGAACTTTGCAACGTATACTGATAAAGCGCGCGCGATACGGTGCCGCCGACGGAAATGTTCTGCACCGGCTGGAAGAATGCGTTCACGCCCGGCACCTGCTGCACGGTCCTGCGCAGACGCTGGATGATCTGGTTCGCGCTTTCCGTTCGCTCGTGTCGCGGTTTCAGCGAAATGAAAAGCCGTCCGGTATTCGTGGTTCTGCTGATGCCTGTCGCGCCTGCGATTGAGACTACATAGGCGATGTCTTTGTCCTTCCGCACAATCGCCGCTACTTCCTGCTGCCTGACCGCCATTTCCTCAAAGGAGGTATCGGTCGCGGCTTCGATGGTGCTGGAGATAAAGCCGGTATCTTCAATCGGGAAAAAGCCTTTCGGCACCCACGCATAAAGACCGATCACGATGAAGAGCGTTGCAAAAGTAGCTAACAATGTCGCCGGCCGGTGCCGCAAGACCCAGTCAAGCGAGCGGCGATAGCCGGCCAATGCGCCTTCAAATGCCGCTTCGGAATAACGCATGAAGCGGCCAGGCTTCTTGCTGTGATCGACCGGCTTCAACACACGCGCGCAAAGCATCGGCGTCAGTGTCAGCGAAACAAAACCCGATACGAGAATTGCTACCGAAATCGTAACTGCGAATTCGCGAAACACGCGGCCTACCACCCCGCCCATGAACAGCACAGGGATGAAAACACAGACCAGCGAAACGGTCATCGAGACGATGGTAAAACCGATTTCGCGTGCGCCAACGATTGCCGCCTGGAAAGGCGGCATCCCTCGCTCGATGTATCGATAGATATTTTCGAGAACGACGATCGCGTCGTCGACCACGAAGCCGACGCAGAGCACGAGCGCGAGCAACGTCATGTTGTTGATCGAATAGCCGAGCACATACATCGCGCCAAAAGTGCCGACGATGGATAGCGGTAACGCCAGCGCGGGAATCAAGGTAGCCCGCCCGCTTCGCAGGAACAGGAAGATCACAAGCACGACCAGTACGACCGCTTCCATCAACGTTCGCTGCACGGCGCTAACCGAGTTGCGGATCGAGACCGAGCGATCCATCAGAACTTCGATGTTGATCGCGCCGGGAACAGAGGCGCGGAATTCGGGTAGACGGCGCTTAACCGCATCGACGACATCGATCGTGTTTGCATCGGGTTGCCGGTAGATCGCAAGGTTGATCGCGCGCGCGTCATTGTACCAGCCGGCGATACGTTCGTTCTCAACGCCGTTCTCGACAATGGCGATGTCGGTTAACTTGATTGGCGCGCCGTTGCGCCACGCGACAATGAGATCCTGATACTTTTTTGCGTCCGCCTGCTGCGAACCCATGTCGAGTGTAAGGGTCTGCTTTGGCCCGGCAATGACGCCGAGCGGCGTGTTCGAAGTCGCCTGGGCGATCGCTTGATTGATTTCGGAAAGCGCAATGCCGCGTGCGGCGATCGCTTCCGGGTTGATGCGAATACGCAGCGCATATTTCTGGCCGCCGAAGACGTTGACCTGCGCGACGCCGGTGATTTGCGAAATCTGCTGCCCGATTACGGTCTCTGCGTACTCATTGACTACTGAAAGTGGCAGCGTGTCGGAAATCAACGAGAGGAAAAGAACCGGTGCGTCGGCTGGGTTCACCTTGCGGAAGCTCGGCGGCACCGTCATTTCGATCGGCAGGTTTCGCTGCGCAACCGACAGTGCAGATTGCACGTCAAGCGCAGCCGCGTCGATGTCGCGGTTGAGGTCGAACTGAATCGTAATCTGCGTCGAACCAGTCGTGCTCGACGACGTCATCGAGGTAATGCCGGCAATCGTCGCAAGCTGCCGTTCGATCGGGGTCGCGACCGTCGCCGCCATGATCTCCGGATTCGCGCCAGGAAGGCTGGCATTGATATTGATAGTCGGGAAGTCGACACGCGGCAGCGCTGACACAGGCAGCAGGCGATAGCCGAACACGCCCGCCATGATGATCGACACCATCAGAAGCGTCGTCAGCACCGGCCGGCGAATGCACAGCTCGAAAAAATTCATCGCTAGGAGCCTGCCTGACGCTGCTTGATATCGACGCGGCTGCCTTCACGCAGCGAGAGTTGCCCATCAATGACAACCGTTTCGTCTCCGTTGAGACCTTCGGAGAGGACCGCTTCGCCATCCGCCGTGCGCAGAACTTTTACCGCGCGAACGCGGGCGACATTGTTCTCGATGACAAAAACAAAATTGCCCTTCTGGCCGCTCTGCACGGCCTCCGCCGGGACCGTGACGAGGTTCGGATCGGTGCGCAAAGTCACGCGTACCGATGCGAGCGTGCCCGGCCACAATTTTTCGTCGCCATTCTCGAAGATGCCGCGCACGAGAATGGTGCCGGTCTGCGGATCGACGGTGTTCTCGATGAACGCGACCCGGCCGCCGCTGAGCGTAAGTTCGTTCTGGAAGGCAACCTCGACCGTCGCCTTCTCGCCAGCCTCGCGCAATAGCGGAATAAAGCGCTCTGGGATGCCGAAGGCGACATAGATCGGTGCTATCTGATTGATCGTCGCAAGCGGCGTGCCGGAATCCGCGGAGCGAACGATCGCGCCCTGACGGACGTTCGCAACACCGATGCGGCCCGAAACCGGCGCCTTCACATCATAATAGCTGCGAAGCACGCGGAGATTCTGAAGGTTCGCATCGTTCTGCGCGACGGTCGCTTTCAGAACTTCGACGTTGGTTTTGGCGTCCGCTTCCTGCACCGGCGAGAGCGTACCCTTGGCGGCGAGACCTGCGATGCGCTCTTTATCGCGTTCGGCTTTTTCAAGCTGCGACTTGGCGAGCGAGAGTGTCGCCTCCGCCTGCTGAATTTGCGCGTCGATGGCGCGGCTATCCAGCGTGAATAACGGATCGCCTTCGTTGACCTTCGCGCCGTCTTCGAAATGAACCTTGACGACCTGGCTATCCACCCGAGAGCGGATCGAAACGGTGATCAGCGGCTGAACGGTGCCGAGCGACTCCACGCGATAGGGAACGTCCTTGCGCAGCGCCTTGCCGGCCAGAACCGAAATCGTGGCCGGGCCTTTTTTCTTTTGCGCCGATTGATTGCTGGAGCCGCCGAAGGTCCACCACAAACCTGCGGCAACGAGAACCGCGCAGGCAGCGAGCATCACATAGGTCGAGCGAGTGGGTTTGAACTTTGCAGCCATTGACGTTCCGGCGGTTTTCGAGCGCTGCCGGTCAGCCAACCGGATGCTCCTTCCTAACATTCTAGACAGTCT
>JAKFYO010000016.1 GCA_021730825.1 Hyphomicrobiales bacterium | reverse complement strand
CACGGATGTGCCGAAGTCGTCCTTCAGGTCTTTCACGATGGCTTCGACCGCCGCGGCATCGAGCGCCTTCTGCGGCTCGACCTTGAGGTAGATTTCGGTTGCCTGCTTCGGGTCCTTGCGGATGAGGTCGGATGCTTCGGCAATCGCCTTTGCAAACACGTCCGCGACCTTCGGATTGGCGTCAAGATAGCGTTTGGTGGCACCCGCAACGAGGAACGACGCTTTGCCGCCGAAAGCATCGGTCGATGTCAGCACCTGCTTGATCTTCGGATTTTTAAGCGCGACCTGCGTGAACGGTGCCGACGAGAAGTAGGCCGTCACCTCGGTTGCACCCGACGTAATCTGTGCAAGCGATTCAGGATGCGGCAGCGCCACTACCTGCTGGCGCAGCTTGTCGTGCTGTCCCTTTCCGAAAGCCTTTTCGGACGCGAGTTGCAACGCGTACATCTGCGGCGAAACCAGCGCCGGCATCGAGATGCGGTCGGTCGGCTTGAAATCCTTCAGTCCCTTCACGCCTTCCTGATTGGTGATCAGCACCAGCGGCTGCGTGGTGACGCCGGAAATGCCGATGATCTGCTGCGGCGTTCCTTTCGCCTTCTCCCAGGCGATCAGCATCGCCTGCGGACCATAGACACCGATGTCGACTGAGCCGGAGAGCACGGCATCCTGCATCGCGCCGGAGCCGGAGAAGCGCTGGTAGTCGGCCTTAATGTCGAGCCCGGCTGCCTTTGCGTGCTTCTCGATCAGCTTCAGTTCGCGAAGAATAAAGGTCGGCAGGAAGCCGACACCGAAGCCGATCCCGATCTTCACTTCGCTCGCTTGTGCGAACACGCTGCCCGGTAGCATCGCGGCTGAACCGGCAGCGGCGGTAATCCCGATGAACTTTCTTCTATTTAGCGGAACCATGGCGTTGTTTCCTTCCCTTTGTTTGTCTTGTTGTGGCGTTTTGGTTTTCTTGATTAGGCTTATTAATCCGGCATCAGCACCACGCGCTGTAACGCCGAGCCGATCACTTCGGTGTAGGCGTCTTTCGCGCGGCTGAACGGAAACTTGAAACGGTCTTCGATCGGAAACGGCTTGAGCTTGCCGCTCGCAAAATGCGGCGCCATCTCGCGCATCAGCGCGGCGGATTCCACCGCGGTGAAGGCCAGCGTATCGACGCCATAATAAGTGTGGCGACCGCGATAAAAGGCAAAGATGTCGAACTCGACGACCTTGTTGATCGCGGCAATCAAGATTTGCTTGCCCATCAGCGCGAGCGCTTTGGTTGCTGCCGGATAGTAAGGATCGCCTACCGTATTAAAGACGATGTTCGCGCCCTTGCCGCCGGTCATGTCTTTCACCGCCTGCCCGACATCGACTGCGGAGGCATCGAGCATTTCTACTGCCGTGCTGGTGAAGCCGCGATAGTCTTCCGCGCGCCGCACGACCCCGATGGTGCGCGCGCCAAACATGGTAGCGATCTGGATTGCGGCCTGACCTACTTTTCCGTTCGCACCCATAACGAGCACGACATCATTCTTGGTCGGCATGCCGGTGCGGCGGAAACCTTCCCACGCGGTCACAAACGGAACGCCGATTCCGGCGGCTTCGATCAGCGAAATGTTCTCGGGGGCTTCCGTGACGGCTTCGGCGTCCAACAACACGTGCGACGCATGCGTGCCGTCGCGGCGGATGCCGACATCCCCGCCGGTACCGAATACCTTCTTGCCGATCAGCGTTGCCGGGCCTTCGACCACAATACCTGCGAAGTCTCTGCCCGGCGTGCGCGGCCACACCGCATACGGCATCATGCCGATTGCAGCTTTCACGTCCGACGGATTGACGCCCGCAGCGGCGATTTCAACGATCACCTGATTGTCGTGTTCACGGGTCAGCGTAACCTTTTCCTCGGCAAGCTTCACATTCTCGATTGCGCCTGCCTTCTCATGAACGCGGAGCGCATTGGCCGTGAAGCTCTTGGCGACAACAGATAAGTTTTTTTCCGCAACGCTCATGCTGCTTCACTCATGCAATTCGTCTCGCCGCGGTTGCGCGGGCGGAAAGGCCGAGGATTTCGCGCGCTTCCGTGGCGTTCGCTATCTGGCCGCCGAGATCTTCCAGAATGCGCCGCGCCTTCTCGACCATCGCCGCGTTCGAGGGCGCAAGCGTGCCCTTGTCGATCATGACCGAGTCTTCAAGGCCGACACGAACGTGACCGCCTGCGAGATAACTCTGCGCCACGGCCGGAAACGCAAAGCGTCCGATGCCTATGCCTGTGAAAGTCGCATCCGCCGGCAGCAGGTTCCGTGCATAAAGCAAAGTTTCGGGCGAAGGCTGAAAGCCGTATTTCACGCCCATGACGACCGAACACAGGATCGGCGCTTCGAGCGAGCCGTCTTTGAGCATGTCCTGCATCAGCGCGATGTCGCCGGAGTCGAACAACTCGATTTCGGGCTTCGCGCCGGCGGCACGAATGATCTCCGCCATCACGCGCACATTGCGCGGCGTGTTGATGACGACCTCCTTGCCGGAATTCATCGTGTTCAGATCCAGCGTCGCAATATCCGGCTTCAAGGCTGCGATATGCGCGACACGCTTCTCCGGCGCGATCAATGTCGTGCCGGGGCCCGCAACGCGCGGGTCTTCGATCGACGGCACGAAGCGGCCGCCCGGCCCGGTCGTTACATTCAGCACAAGCTGCGTGTTCTTCGCGCGGATGCGCTCGATCACGTCACGATAATATTCGAGCTCCATCGACGGCTTTGCTGTCTTCGGATCGCGCACATGAATATGTACGACAGCCGCACTAGCTTCGGCAGCAGCTAAACAGGCATCGGAAATCTGCTCCGGCGTAACCGGAAGATGCGGCGTCTGCTCAATCGTGGTGAGATTGCCGGTGACCGCGCAGGTGATGATTGTCTTTGGAAGGATCGCGCGCATCATAAAGCCCTACTTGATCGGCGGCGTGGGCAGATGCGCCTCGCCGGGCTCCATGTGGAACGTGTAATTCAGCGAATACCACTCGCCGCTGACATCGGCCGCGGGCGCTTTATCTTCACGCTTCCTGAAATCGCCAACCAGTTTTTTCGTCACGCCAAACACGGCATCGGATTCCAGATGCTTGTCGTCGTCGACGAACACCTGCGTCACCAGCGTCTTGAAGCCGGACTTAAAGAGAAGAAAATGCACATGCGCCGGACGGAACGGATGGCGCTTTTGCGCGCGCAGCAACTCACCGACCGGGCCGTCGGTCGGCACCGGATAGCCGGCTGGCTTCACCGAACGGAACGAGATTTTTCCATCCGCGCTTGTCGTGAACTTGCCGCGCAGGTTCATGTCGGCTTGCGTCTCGTCCTGGTTTTCATATTTGCCGACTGGTGACGCCTGCCACACATCGACTTCGACGCCCGCAAGCGGATTACCTTTCGCGTCTTTCACCTGAATGTCCGCGAAGAGCGCGGGACCCGGCGTCTGCGAGCGCACGATGCTGCCGCCGTTCGCGGTCACCGGAGATTTCATGCGCCAGAACGGGCCGAGCAAAGCCGCGGCGGTTTCCGTGTTGCCGTCCTTGCCGTTGTTCAGCAGGCAAACGAGCGTGGACAGGCCAATCGCGTCGGATGCGAGGATCGCTTCGTTATGCGTGTCGTTGGTGCGCTGGCCGAGTTCGGCGAGATAGCCGATGCCGCGCTCCCACTCCGGCTCCGTGAGCTTCACCTCACGCGCAAAAGCATGCAGGTGCCGCACGAGCGCGGTGATGATCTCCTTGAAGCGGGGATCAGTCGTGTTCTCCATGGCCGCCAATACGGCTGGCGTTACTTCTTTGTCGGACTCTATGAACATCAGCGCTTCCTGCAATCGTTTGCATATTTTACGTCCGTCAGAGTGTCAATTATCGATGCTATGCAACAAGTTGACTGCAACTGTTTGCATGATAATGACAGGGCCATGCCACCACGCCGCGCCACCACGCCGCAATCCGTCACGCTTCGCGATGTCGCGAAAAGCGCAGGCGTCCACCTTTCAACGGCATCGCGCGCACTCGACCCGACCAAGCGACACCTAATTGCCGACACCGTGGCCTCTAAAATCGCTGGCATAGCCGACAAACTCGGCTACCGGCGCGATCCGATTGCAGCGAGCCTGCGCACGCGCCGCTCGAAACTCGTCGGCGTGATCGTCCCCGATATCGCGAACCCGGTATTTTCACCGATCATCGCTGCGATCACGGAAACACTGAGCGCCGCGGGCTATTCCACCATCGTCGCCGATGGCGGCCAGGACCGGAGGCGCCAAAGCGCACTCGTCGGCGAACTGATTGCGCGGCGCGTCGATGGGCTCGTGTTGGCAACGGTGCGCCGCGACGACCCGATCCTCAAGGAATGCTTACGCGAAGGTTTACCGGTCGTGCTCGTCAATCGCGCCGACGAAAGCGATAGCGTTTCTTCGGTCGTCACCGATGACCGCGCCGGCATGCGGCTCGCGGTCGAACATCTCTTCGAACTCGGTCACCGCGCAATCGGTCATGTCGCAGGACCCGCACATATCTCGACTGGCTACTTGCGGCGGCAAGGTTTTGAGGAAGCGATGGCGGCGCGCGGATTAACGCTTCCGGCAGACGCGGTCGTCGAAGCCACCGCCTATGAGCGTGAAGCCGGCGAAGCTGCGGCAGCCGAGCTTTTGAAACGAAATCCAAAACTGACGGCGATTGCGGCGGCAAACGATCTGCTCGCACTCGGTGTCTATCGCGCGATTGCAGCGGCCGGGCTCTCCTGCCCGCGTGACATCTCCGTGGTAGGCCATAACGACATGCCGCTCGCGGATATGGTCGAGCCGCCGCTGACCACCATCCGCATCGGGCCCCGCGAAATGGGGCACGACGCGGCGCGGCTCATGATCGCAAGAATTCAGGAGCCCGAAGCTGCGGTGAAGAAGGTGGTATTGAGCCCGTCGCTGGTCGTGCGCGCTTCAACTGCTCGTCACGAAAGCTGACAAGCTGCTGTTTGTGATCGGGCCGAATGCTTGTCTCGATTCAGATATCGCATTCAAGCTACGTTCCGGTCCAATTTCGCAAAGGGGCTTAGACCTAACCATTGATGCATCGAGCCAGAGACCTGCTTATCTCCGGTTAAAACAATTTTCCCCGCATCGATTTCGGCTTTGAGCGTCGATATTCCCATCCAAACTGCTGTCATGCTCCGCAGAGAAGCGTTGATGTAAAGATCGACATCGTAGCCCGGATCAATTGCGCAAAGATCGACCGAGGAAGTGTCAACGACAAGCCACCAAAGATTTCGGGAATTCAAATCGCGATATCTGAAGTGAATATTACAACGGCGCGGCGGCAACGGCTTCGGCATCAAGTTACGCCGCATGTCCCACATCAAAAGTGTTGGGTCGAGATTTTTCAACGACAATGAAGACTCGATCCAGCGCTGCCCCCATGTGCCGAGAGTCATTACGACATCGCGTAATTCCTCCCCGGCCGGCGTCAACTTGTATTCCACGATTCCCGGTTGATCGGTTTTGTGTTCAGCAATAACGCCTGCTTCTTTCAGCTCTTTAAGCCGCTTGGACAGAAGCGTCGGCGACATTCGCGGAACGCCGCGCCGTAAGTCATTGAAGCGTGTCGAACCAGAAATCAGTTCGCGCAACACCAGCATTGTCCAACGCGAGCAAACAATTTCAGCAGCCATCGCTACCGGGCAAAACTGCCCATAGCTCCCTAATTCGATTTCTTTGGCCAAGACCGGCTCCACAACTGCTACGAGTGCAAAAATATCGGGCTAGTACAGATCCTGTACTGCGCTGATCATAGCGATTAACCGGCCACTAGCAAAAATGCTGATTTTTCAGCTATTTAGCTAGGCAGAGCGGCCGCGTAAAATCAGCTCGATTCATTTCCTGAACTGGAGGATGGCGAGCCAGTTCGGCAAAACCTTCGCAACATCAACACAGATGCGAAGGACCCGATATGAAAAAGCTGTCTTCACTGATGATCCTGCCTGTCAGCGCAATTGCCGGCATGGCCATCGCCTTCCTGATTATCAACGGCAACCCGGCGCAAGCCGACATTCCCGACGCGATTGCGGCACAAGGAGAAGTAATTGTTGCCACGATCCATGCGGAAGGTGCGCAAGTTTATGAATGTAAGGCAAACACCTCTGGTGCGCTGGTCTGGCAATTTCGCGAGCCGGTCGCGACATTGATCGAGAACGGCAAGACCGTCGGACGGCACTACGCCGGACCGCACTGGGAACTCGCCGACGGCAGCATCGTGGCAGCGAAAGTTGCGGCGCGTGCCAATGGCGCTACCTCCGCTGACATCCCCTTGCTGAAGCTCGAAGTGACGAAGCGTAACGGCAATGGCCGCTTCGCCGACATCACGACCATTCAACGCATCAACACCAAGGGTGGCAACGCCGAAGGCACCTGCCCGACTGCTGGTGCGTTCCTCAGCGTTCCCTACACCGCCGACTACACATTTCTGCGCAAGCAGTAACAACTCCCCTTAGCTAATTTCAACTCAACTCATCAAAGGACAAATGCCATGAATATCCCTGTTAAAATTACGCCTGACTTCGCCGCGGTAAAAACCAAGCAACAGGCAGCCTGGAGCTCGGGCGATTACGCTGTGGTCGGTACCACCCTGCAGATCGTCGGCGAACGGCTGGTCGAAGCGGTCGATATCAACAGCAATCACCGCGTTCTCGACGTGGCCGCCGGTAACGGCAATGCTTCGCTCGCCGCTGCGCGTCACTTCGCTGAAGTCGTTTCCACCGATTACGTTCCCGAGCTTTTGTCTCGTGGCCGTGAGCGCGCGCAGGCCGAACGTCTCGACATCAGCTTTCAGGAAGCGGATGCGGAAAATCTTCCGTTCAAGAACGATAACTTTGACATCGTTCTTTCAACCTTCGGTGTGATGTTTACGCCGGATCACGAGAAGGCGGCGAACGAAATGATCCGCGTAGTCAAGCGCGGCGGCAAGATCGGTCTCGCGAACTGGACGCCGGAAAGCTACATCGGCCAGGTCTTCAAGACGATCGGCAAGTACGTCACTCCGCCGGCTGGCGTGCAGTCACCCGCTCTGTGGGGTGCTACCGCGCATATCGACGCTCTTTTCGGTGAACAGGCATCGTCGATAAAGACCGAGAAGCGCCACTTCGTGTTCCGGTATCACTCGCCGCAGCACATAGTTGACATCTTCCGAACTTTCTACGGACCGGTGCTCAAGGCGTTCGGCGCACTCGACGCGCAGAAGCAGCAAGCACTGGAGCAGGATTTCCTGGCGCTCATTGCGCGCTTCAATCGCGCAGATGACGGCTCTGTGGTTCTGCCGAGCGAGTATCTGGAAATCGTCGTCACCAAGAAGTGAGGTTAAAAAAACGCGGCCTGATGCCCCGGCTGCGTTTTTTTTCGAGACCCCCTGTCCGGCCCCACTCTCCCGGACACCTCACGGCGCGGCCCTT
>JAKFYO010000258.1 GCA_021730825.1 Hyphomicrobiales bacterium | reverse complement strand
GCGGGCTTTCGCCCGCCGTTCTCGGTAACCGGAAGTCCGGTTGAATTAGCACCAGCCCCAGTAGCCCTGGCCCTGATACGGACCGGTCTGGACCCAGCAACGCTGACGCGGAGCCTGGTAGTAGCCATAGGGCTGCTCGTAGTAACCGCGATTCTGCGAAGCAGCGGCTGCAGCAGCTGCACCGAAGATGCCAAGCGCAACAGCCGGAGCGACCCAGTTGTTACGACGACGGCGCCACTGCACGTCCGTGGTCTGTTCGCTGACGGCGCCCTTAAGATGGGTCGCCGAAGCGGCCGGCGCTGCATAGGCGGTGTTCACCGCGCTCGTGGTGGCAGAGAAGAGAACGGCGGCGATGAGCGCCAGCGCGAACTGATAAAGCTTGATCTTTTTCATTGTCTGATAGCCTCGCTAATGACGCGCTTCACGTGCGCGCTCGGGTGGAATTTCGCTCCTCCGGCATGAACACCGGCTGAATAGACTGCGGCGTTCCCATGACGGAATATTACAAAAAGCCTTTCCCCGCAAAGGGATGACCGGAGCTTAATACAAGCTCCGGTCACTTTCGCGTTATTTACCTGCGTAGTCTGCCGGATTATCCCAGCTATTGGGCTGATTGCCGTTCGGCTGCGAGTAAGAATAGCCATAAGGCTGCTCGTAGTAGCCGTAGGGCTGCTCATAGTAGCCATACGGGGCATCGTAGTAACCGCGGTTCGCGATCGCCGAACCGATCACGACGCCGGCGCCGAATGCGCCGATACCAATGGCGGCGTTGCGGCCACGCCAGCGGCGATACTGCACCTGCTCGGTGGCCGACGGTGCGGCGGTTTTCAGGGATTCGAGATTTGCACCGAGCGGAGCGGCATTCGCGGAAAGCGAAGACGCGCCGGCAAGAAGCGCAACGGCAGCACTCGAAGAAAGAGCAATACGGGTAAATTTGGTCATTCGATTCAAGCCTCATCCTAGCCGCAACAGCGAATGATCGAGACCCGCTTGGCGGCTGTTAAAACTGGTTATTCCGATGGGTCAGTTCAAGCGACCCGCTGGAAACAACGGTCGATCAGGCGCTCAACGCCCGGACCCTGCATTGGGTTCCCGAAGTTCCGGAATGCCAATCCGCCCAGCCTGCGCTCGGCGAAGGCTTCGGCAACCTCGTCCGGTGCGCTTTTGGCGAGTGCTGCTGTCGCGGCGAGCATCGCGAGCAGTTCGGTCGTCTGACGCGCAAGCGCTTCCCGATCCGGGCTCGTGAATCCGGTCTTCACAAGCGCGATGGCTTTGCCGGCATTCGGCAGATCGCAGGTCGATTTTTCAAGCGAGGCGATTACGCGTTGCATGGCTTCGGGTTCGCGCGCGGCGCCCCGCAGCAGATCGAGCGCCATGACATTACCCGAACCTTCCCAGATCGCGTTGAGCGGGCTCTCGCGATAGAAGCGCGCAAGTGGCCCCTCCTCGACGTAACCATTTCCGCCGAGACATTCCATCGCCTCGTAGACGAAGCCCGGCGTCGCCTTGCAGACCCACATTTTCGCTGCCGGTGTCACGATGCGAGCGAACGCCGCCTCGTCCGGATCGCTCGAAGATTTGTCGAAGGCGGATGCCAGACGTAAAGCGAGCGCAAGCGCGCCCTCGCGCTCGAGCGCGAGATCGGCAAGCACCATCCGCATCAGCGGCTGATCGATGAGCTTCTTTTGAAATACAGTGCGGTGACGCGTGTGATGCACGGCATAGCGCAACGCACCCTGCATAATGCCGAGCGAGCCGGTGACGCAATCGAGCCGCGTGAGTTGCACCATGCCGATGATCGTTTTCACGCCGTCGCCTTCAGGGCCACAACGCCTTGCATAAGCGCCCTCGAACTCGACTTCGCTCGACGCATTGGAGCGGTTGCCGAGTTTTTCCTTGAGCCGCATCAGGCGCAGCGCGTTCGGCGTGCCGTCCGGCTTGTGACGAGGCACCAGAAAACAGGTGAGCCCGCCTTTTGCTTGTGCAAGCACCAGGAACGCATCGCACATCGGCGCCGAGAAGAACCATTTATGGCCGGTGATGCGGTAGGCATCGCCATCTGGCTCGGCGCGCGTCGTGTTCTGGCGCACGTCGGTCCCGCCCTGCTTCTCGGTCATGCCCATGCCGAAGGTGACGCCGCGTTTCTCGCCGGGCGAAATGAAACGCGGATCGTATTCGCGCGAGCGGATGCGCGGCAGCCATTCCTGAAGAAGCGCAGGCTCAGCGATGAGCGCACCGGCTGCCGCATGGGTCATGGTGACGGGACAGAGATGCCCCTGCTCGACTTCGCTCGCGAGATAATGGCGCGCCGAACGCGCAACGTGCTCGCCCGGAGCGAAGCTGCCGTCCGCCGCCCAGACCGAAGCATGGACGCCAGCCTTGATGCTCTCTTCCATGAAACGGTGATAGGCGGGGTGGAATTCAACCACGTCCGCGCGGTGGCCTTGCCGGTCATGGGTTCGCAATTTCGGCGGGTATTCGTTGGCGAGCCGCGCCAGCTCCGTCATTTCCATACGGCCCCAGTGCGTTCCGAATTCGCGCAGCGAGGCCGCGGATTTTCCGGCACCGAATGCCTCAACCGCGTCCGTTAACGCTGCATCCGATGAAAACAGGTCGTTATCGCCCATCGGCGGCGACTGGTTGAAGACCTCGTGGGTCGCAAATGGTGACGTTACGGACATGGCGTTTATTTCCGCACTACGCACTTTGTGGACCGTTAATCTAACATGGCAATCGCCGCTTGCGATGCGCGGACGATGGGTCTATGCGGTTGCCTTTAATGACATCTCGCAGTCCTTCCACGTTCGCGCTCGCGCAACGCCATTTGCTGGGCATCGAAGGGCTTTCCGCTTCCGACATCACCGGCCTGCTCGACCTCGCCGAGGAATTCGTCGATCTGAACCGCCAGGTCCAGAAAAAACGCAAAACGCTCGAAGGCCGCACCCAGATCAATCTCTTTTTCGAGGCTTCCACCCGCACGCAAAGCTCGTTCGAACTGGCCGGCAAGCGGCTTGGCGCGGACGTGATGAATATGTCGATCGCGTCCTCCTCGATCCGCAAGGGCGAGACGCTGCTGGACACCGCGCTGACGCTGAACGCCATGCACCCCGACATGATCGTGGTGCGCCACGGGGCCTCCGGCGCAGTCGAATTGCTTTCTCAGAAAGTCGAATGCTCCGTGATCAACGCGGGCGACGGCGCGCACGAGCATCCGACGCAGGCACTGTTAGATGCTCTCACGATCCGCCGTAACAAGAACCGGCTTGAAGGGCTCACGGTCGCGATCTGCGGCGACATCGCCCACTCGCGGGTCGCGCGCTCGAATATCATTTTGCTGAATACGATGGGTGCGCGCGTGCGCGTGGTCGCACCCTCCACGCTGCTGCCCTCCGGCATCGAACGCATGGGCGTCGAAGTCCATCGCGACATGCGCGAGGGTCTGCGCGACGCCGACATCGTCATGATGCTGCGCTTGCAGCGCGAGCGCATGGCAGGATCGCTCATTCCATCCTCGCGCGAGTATTTCCACTACTGGGGCCTGGACCCCGCGAAACTGAAATTCGCGAAGCCCGACGCCCTGGTCATGCACCCCGGTCCGATGAACCGCGGTGTCGAAATCGAATCTTCGGTCGCCGACGGCGCGCAATCGTTGATCCGCGAACAGGTCGAGATGGGCGTCGCAGTGCGCATGGCCGTGCTCGAAGCGCTCGCCAGAAATCTGCCGAACGCATGATTGCCCGTAACGAAAATCGCCCGCTCCTGCTCGCGAACGCGCGCGTGATCGATCCGTCGCGCGATCTCGATCAGCGCGGCGATGTGCTGATTGCCGACGGCGTCATCAAGGAAGCCGGGAAAAACATCCGCGCGGCCGGTGCGCCCGAAGGCACTGAAGTCGTGGATGTGAAGGGTCAGGTGGTAGCACCCGGCCTGATCGACATGCGCGCCTTCATCGGCGAGCCCGGCGCGGAGCACCGCGAGACGCTGGCAACCGCAAGCTACGCTGCGGCCGCGGGCGGCGTCACCACCGTTATCTGCCAGCCGGAAACCGATCCGCCGATTGACGATCCGGCAACGGTCGACTTCGTACTTCGCCGCGCACGCGACAACGCGGTCGTCCACATTCATCCGATGGCGGCCCTCACCAAGGGGTTAGAGGGCAACGAGATGACCGAGATCGGTCTCTTGAAAGCCGCAGGCGCGGTCGCATTCACCGAAGGCGCGAAGAGCGTGATGAACGCAAACGTCTTCCGCCGTGCGCTTACCTACGCGCGCGACTTCGACGCGCTCATCGTGCATCACACCGAAGAACAGAACCTCACCGGCTCCGGCGTGATGAACGCGGGTGAATATGCATCTCGCCTCGGTCTCTCCGGTATTCCCAAAGCCGCCGAAACGATCATGCTCGAGCGCGACATTCGCCTCGTCGAAATCACGGGCGGCCGTTATCACGCGGCCTCCATCACGTGTCAGGACTCGCTCGATGTTCTGAAGCGCGCGAAAGATCGCGGCCTCAAAGTGACGGCCTCGGCCTCGATCAACCATCTCGCGCTGAACGAGAACGACATCGGCTCCTACCGCACCTTCCTGAAGCTGCGCCCGCCGCTCCGCATCGAGCAGGACCGCGCGGCACTAGCAAGCGCGGTCGCGGAAGGCCTCGTTGACGTCATCATGTCGGATCACGATCCGCAGGACGTCGAAGTGAAGCGTTTGCCCTTCGCCGAAGCCGCGCACGGCGCGATCGGTCTGGAGACCATGCTGCCGGTCGGCCTCCGCCTCGTGCATGACGGCTCATTGACGCTGCTCGCGATGCTGCGCGGGATGTCGACGCGCCCTGCCGAACTGTTGGAGCTGCCGGGCGGCACGCTTCGTCCGGGCTCGCCTGCCGACATCGTCGTCTTCGATCCAGATGTGCCGTGGGTCCTCGACCGCGAAAGCCTGAAATCGCGCTGTACCAACACCGCGTTCGATGAAGCGAGGCTCACCGGCCGCGCGACCCGCACCATCGTTGCGGGCCGCACCGTCTACGAATACGTTTGACGGATGGAAACGCTCACCTACGCGATCGACTTCGCGCTCGGCTATCTGCTCGGCTCAATTCCGTTCGGCCTGTTGCTGACGAAATACGCCGGCCTCGGCGACGTACGCAAAATCGGCTCCGGCAATATCGGCGCGACCAATGTGCTGCGCACCGGCAACAAGGCGCTGGCCGCGGCGACACTCCTCTGCGACATGCTGAAAGGCACGGCTGCCGTGCTGCTCGCCGCGCGCTTCGGCAATGAAACCGCGACCGGCATCGGCGCGGTGCTTGCGGGCATCGGCGCCATCATCGGCCATATGTATCCGGTATGGCTCAAATTCAAAGGCGGCAAAGGTGTCGCGACGTTCCTCGGCGTGTTGCTCGGCATCGCCTGGCAGGCAGCGGTCGGCGCGGCACTGGTATGGATCGCTGTCGCGATCGCGTCGCGCTATTCGTCGCTCGCAGCACTGGTTGCGACCGCCGCAAGCCCGATCATTCTCTATTTTCTCGGCTACCCGCCGGTCGCTGCACTCTTTCTGATTATGGCGATCTTCGTCTGGTGGAAGCACAGCGAGAACATCTCGCGGCTGCTTGCCGGCAACGAGTCCAAAATCGGATCGAAGAAAAAGTCCTGACTTAGATCAGTCTTCTTCCGGAGCATCCCAGCGCGAGCGCGTCATGTGGTCCTGCACCGCCATGCCGATATGGATCGCGACCACGACCAGCATTCCGAACGCGGCATAAGCGTGGGACTCGAATAGAAAGTTTGCCCAGCCCGCCCCTTCCGGCCAGATCGCAGGCAAGGACAGACCGAAAAAGATTCCGCGCGCGCCGTAGTCGGAGATACCGGCCCAGCCGAGCAAAGGCACCACGATCATGAGCCCGTATAACACCCAATGGATATAGGGCGCACGATAGCGCTCGGGCTTCCACGAGCGATCCGGAAACGCGAAGCGGTAGAGAAAACGCCCGAGCACGAGCACGACGATCAACGCACCGGTCGCCTTGTGCAAAGTGAAGATGAAATCCATCGCCGCGCCGCTGCCGAGCTGCTTCATGCTGATGCCACTCGCGACCATGAAGACGATCAGTATCGCCGTCGACCAATGAAATATCTTTGCTCCGAGCCGGTACGGCCGCACGGCGTAGTGCATGGGCTCGGCGGATTTCGAATTCGCGGCCGCGCCTTCGGTGTCAGTGGCAATGCTCATGCTGCGACCTCCTCGTTGCTCGCGACATAGCGATTGACCGACTCGCGCAGGTCCCGCGACTGCTGGCCGAGTGCTGCGGAAACTTCCGTGACAAGCCTTGCTGCGCGCTTCGCATCGGCGATCAGGCCCGCGACATGCTGGAACGTTTCGGCAAGCTCGCGCACGTCTTCGGCGGTTCTTGCGGTGTTGCTCGTAATCGCCTGCGAACTTGAGTGCTGCTCGCGGATCGAAGCCGAAATCGCCACCGCACCGCTATCGACCTGCTCGACGGAGCCGACGAGCTTGTTCACCCGCTCGGCAATCCGCATGGAAGACTCGGTGATGCCGTTCAGGCCCGTTCTGATTTCTTCGGTGGCCTGCGCGGTCTTGGTCGCAAGCGACTTCACTTCGTTCGCCACCACTGCGAAGCCACGGCCGGCTTCGCCTGCCCGCGCCGCTTCGATGGTTGCATTCAGTGCAAGAAGATTGGTCTGGCTGGCGACGTCCTGAATCAGCGCGATCACCGTCTCGATGGTACGCGCGGACTCGGTGAGCGCGCGCGCATCTTCGCTCGCGGCCTGCACCAGCTCGCGTGCCTGCGCCGTTACGCGCGACGTGCGCTCGGTCTCGGCAACCACGTTCGTCATCGTATTCGCGATCCCGTCGATCGAACTTGCCACGACATCGACATGCTCGGAAACGCGCTGCGTGGAATCCGCGCTCGCCGCCGCGCGCTCGTCGGCATTCGACGAGATTGCGAGCAAATCTTTCGACGCCACCGACATCTGCCCGGCCTGATCCTCAAGCCGGTGCACGATTTCGTCGATGCGGGATTGAAACGAAAGGCTCTCCCGCTTCAGATTTTCCTGACGCGCGATGCGATCAGAGAGCTTGTCTTTCTCGACGCGAGACAACTCCTCTTCCCGCTTCACCATCGCGAAATGATTGACGAGCGAGCGCGCCAGCGCACCGACTTCGTCGCGGCGCAACGCTTCGTTGGAAAGCGACTGCGAGAATTTCCGCCCGCCCCGAAGCACAACCGCCATGCGGCTCAGCGGCTTCACGAGCCAGCGATATTCGAGAAACAGAATTTGCCCGATCACGAACATCGACAAGAGCACGATCAGGATCTTGTTCTTGCGATCCTGCGAGATCATAGCCGCCAGTTGTTCCTGAATCGACACGACGTCCTCGATCAGCAGTCTTTCGAGATCGGCGCGCATCTTGATGAGCTGCGATAGCATCGGCGTGCGCGTTTCGTCAGCAACGGGTATTTGCGCGATTGAAGCGGTCAGCGCGCTCATTGCGGACGAAATTTTTTTGACCTC
>JAKFYO010000254.1 GCA_021730825.1 Hyphomicrobiales bacterium | reverse complement strand
GCTTCTCCGCAATGGGTCGATACAGGAGAGAACATACCAAAAAATACGGACGCGGTCCTGCCGCCGGACGCCGCCGGTCAATTTCAGAATTCATTTGAAATTTATACCTCCGTCGCTAGCGGCGAAGGCGTTCTCGCTCTGCGCAGACACGCTACAAAAGGAGACGTTCTTGGGCGTGCGGGCGATCGGGTTACTACGCTTTGCGTAGCAGGATTGCATGCACTCGGTGTTCAGAATGTTTCGCTTCGGGTACCTCGTATCAAAATAATTGCGGTGTCTGCTGGATCAAACGTTTTTGACTTTGTTTCTCCCGTCATTGCGAAGGCAGTGCTCGGGTGCGGTGGGGTATCCGAAATAGTTCGGCAGGTTCCTCTCGATTCGCTGCTCGATAAACCTGACGCAGATGCGATTATTGTGCTTGGCGGCACTGGGTCGGGAGAAAATGATTCAACGGTGAACACACTTGCCCGTAAAGGCACGCTTGATTTCTACGGCCTCGGGATTGCGCCGGGTCACACCGCAGCTTTGGGGCGGCTCGGCGGCTGTCCAGTACTCGCGCTTCCGGGCAGGCTGGATGCGGCGTTATCTGTATTTCTTGTTGTCGGTAGCAAACTGATGGCTGGCCTGACAGGATCACGGGCCGAAGAAAAAGGCATGGCAGTGAAAACGACCAAGAAAATCACTTCAACTATAGGAATGGAAGAAGTGATTTATGTTCGGCGCGTCGAAGATGGTGTCGAGCCCGTCGGGAAAGGAGTTTTCGCGATACCAAAACTTATGTACGCAGAAGGGTGGATACTTATCCCTGCTGATAGCGAAGGTGTTGCCGCAGGTGCAGCCGTTGAAATGAGAAGACTGCCTTGAGCGCAAAAAAAGAAGCGCCAGCCTCACTGGCCCCGGAAGACTTGATCTCCGCGATCCGTGCTGCTGCCCGACAAGAGCAGTTTCTCGAGGTGATATCACCTGAGAAGGCGCGCGAGCGTTTTGAAGCTCATCTAAGTCTTTCTCCAATAGGTTCCGAAAGCGTTCACCTATCCTTTTGCTTGGGTCGCGTTCTTGTTTCCGATATTGCCGCGCCAGTCGATGCGCCGGCATTCGATCGGTCGAACGTCGATGGTTTCGCCCTTCGTTCGGCAGATACAATAGGCGCTAGCGAGGAGGGTCCACGAACGCTTTTGCTTAACCGCGAAGTGCTCTCGTGCGGCGTGTCCCCAACCGTATCGGTTGAAGCCCAAACTGCTACCGCAATTGCAACCGGTGGCATGATTCCGCGTGGCGCCGACGCGGTGGCTATGATCGAATGGACTGATCTTATTGAAACCGAAAAAGGCCCCGCGATTGAGCTAACCCGCGCGATGAGCGCTGGTCAGTTTGTTTCGTTTGCAGGCTCCGACATAGCTCGTGGCGAAACACTGCTTCGTGGCGGCACGCTGCTGACCTCACGCGAAATCGGCATGCTCGCAGCATGCGGCATCGCTGAAGTAAATGTTGTTCGTAAGCCGGTTATTGGCGTGCTTTCGACTGGCGATGAACTGACGTCTCCGGGCAAACCCTTGGCGGCAGGCAAAGTCTATGACTCGAATGGTGCGATCGTCGCTGCTTCTGTCGAGGAGAACGGCGGAGCAGCTGTAAACCTTGGTGCGTTCCCAGACGACGAACGAACGCTTCGCAAGGCCCTTCAGGATTCTCTAGCGCAATGTGACATGGTTGTGCTTTCGGGCGGCACATCGAAGGGTGCCGGAGATTTTTCTCATCGCATCGTTTCCGAACTTGGAGAAGTCCTTGTTCATGGCGTTGCGCTAAAGCCGGGAAAGCCTCTTTGTCTTGCGATGGTGAATGGGAAGCCCGTCGTCGTGCTGCCGGGTTTTCCGACGTCCGCAATTTTCACGTTTCACGCCTTTGTGGCTCCAGTCATACGGGCATGGGCAGGGCTTTCAAAGGAAACGCCACAAGTTAAGGAAGCGACGGTGCCGGTGCGCGTCACATCTGAGCTTGGCCGTAAAGAGTTCATGCTCGTTTCGCTCAGTGAATCGCCTGAGGGGACAGTGGCTCTGCCGAGTGCGAAAGGTTCTGGTTCGGTGACGAGTTTCTCTCAAGCCGATGGTTTTATCGAAGTCGATGCACTTGCGTCTTCGCTAGAGGCAGGAAGTAGGCAGCGAGTGACGCTAATCGGGCGTGGCTTGAAGGCGCCCGACTTGACGATTACCGGCAGCCACGATCTCGCGCTGGACGCAGTAGTGTCAGCGGTCGCGGCGCGTGGATTTAATGTGAGGACGATTGCGATTGGAAGCCAAGGCGGAGCGACTGCGGCCGCTCGTGGCGAGTGCGATATCGCGCCCATTCATCTAATTGATCCTGCTACCGGAAAATACAATGTTCATTTACGCAAGCCGGGCTTACTGCTTGTGGCGGGATGGCGGCGAATGCAGGGGGTCGTCTATCGTAAGGGCGATAAGCGGTTTGAAGGCAAGTCGATTGCAGAAGCGATGTTAGCCGTCGCTGCCGACCCTTCGAGCGTAATGATCAACAGAAACGCAGGTTCGGGCACGCGAGTTCTGATTGATAAAATTCTTGCGGACGCAAAAATTGCCCGCCCTGCCGGATATGCAAACCAGCCCAAGTCTCATAACGCGGTTGCCGTAGGTGTAGTGCAAAACCGTGCCGACTGGGGGGTCGCAATAGAACCTGCGGCCACGCTGTATGGGTTGGGCTTTTTGCCGCTTGCGCCGGAGGAGTATGATTTTCTGGTTGTCGATAGCCGCAGAGAGCGGCCGGCAGTACAAGCATTTCTGAATGCTATGAAAGATAAAGCGGTTCTCGAACGCATTCGAGAAATCGGAATGGAGCCCGCCGCAGGCGAGAAGAAGTAATCATGCGCGTTGTAGGCCTCGCAGGCTGGAGCGGCTCCGGCAAAACAACTTTGGTCGCAAAACTAATTCCGTGCCTCGTCGCGCGGGGGTTGCGCGTATCTACGCTGAAACATGCGCATGCGGGCTTTGATATCGATGTGCCTGGAAAGGACTCTCACACACATCGTGAGGCAGGAGCGACGGAAGTGTTGGTGGGGTCGCCTAGGCGCTTTGCCCTAGTTCATGAATTGCGTGGCGCCCCGGAATACACGCTTCCTGAATTGCTGCGCAAGTTATCGCCCGTCGACCTCGTTATTGTCGAAGGATTTAAACGCTACGCCCATCCCAAACTCGAGATATTTCGCTCCGAGGTCGGAAAAGGGTATATTCACCCGCAGGATCCTGAAATTTTTGCGATTGCCTCTGATCGGCCAATAATGGACGCGGGCGTAGCGTTCTTAGATTTGAACGATACCGATGGGATCGTGGATTGTTTGCTAAAGTACGCTATGCCGATCGAAGATGTACTGAAGAAGTTAGAGTCTCGGGGCCCGGCATAAATGGCGCAACTTACCGACGACTGCTTTGCTTTCGACGGGCCGCTGATGCCGCTTGAGGCGATGGAAGCACTAATAAAAAATCGCGTTGTGCCCGTAACCGGATCCGAGATTGTTGCGCTTGCTGATGCCCGTGGACGAGTGCTTGCTAAAGACGTCATTGCTCCGATTGACATTCCGCATTTCGATAATTCGGCCGTTGACGGATACGCGGTTCGTCACGCGGATCTTAATGCATCAGGCGAGACTGTTCTGAAAGTCAGTGCAAAGGTCATGGCCGGGCAGTCGGCGATACCTGACGTCGGGGCAAAAGAGGCGATCCGAATCTTTACTGGCGCGCGTATGCCGGACGGCGCCGATACCGTGTTCATGCAAGAGGATACGCGCGAGGACAGTGGAAGTGTCGTACTTCCTAGCGGTCTTAAACGTGGCGCTAACCGGCGACTAAAGGGTGAAGACATTGTTGCGGGTTCGATAGCGATGCCGCAGGGAAGAGTGCTTGATGCGCAGAACCTCGCACTCGCCGCGGCACTTGGTTTGACTAAGCTCGAAGTACGCCGCCGTATTCGTGTCTCCATATTTTCGACCGGGGACGAAATTGTCGAACCGGGGACGAGCCTTTCCGGAGCACAGGTATTCGATGCAAACCGGATGCTTTTGCGGCATATGCTGGAGCAGTGTGGTTGTGATGTTTCGGACCTTGGAATCCTTCGCGACGATCTCCCTACACTTGAGCGCGCAATTTCAGACGCAGCATCGAGCAGCGATGTCGTTCTGACTTCTGGAGGCGTTTCTACGGGTGACGCCGACTACGTTAAGAATGCAGTCGAAGCGATCGGCTCGCTCGTATTTTGGCGTATCGCTATCAAGCCGGGGCGTCCGGTTGCGATGGGTGTAATCCCGCATAGCAATGGTAATCGTGCTGCTTTTGTAGGGCTTCCCGGAAATCCGGTTGCGGTATTCGTGACTTTCGTTCGTGTCGTGAAGCCGTTGTTAGCGCAGCTGGCGGGAGCGGTCATCAAGCCACAGCAGCCACTGATGGTCGTAAGCGCCTTTGATTACAGGAAAAAATCCGGTCGCCGTGAGTATGTGCGCGTTGCCCTCAGGCCGCGCGCTGACGGCGGCTTCGAGGCAATAAAGCATCCGCAAGATGGCGCGGGTGTTCTCACCTCGCTGACCGAAACCGATGGTCTTCTCGAGCTTCCTGATAATGTGACAAGCGTCAAGGCAGGCGAGCGTGTGTCGTTCTTCTCTTATGCAGCGCTAAGCGCCTAAGTGCGCATTTCGGCGGCAGCTATCTGGAACCTTGCTCCACGTTAATCGTTACACTCGGGAACCAGGAGATGTGAGTTTCCCGATGATACGTATTTTTGTAGCCAGCCTTATGTTTGCCAGCACCTTTGCATTCGGCGTGCTCGCGCAGGCGCCGCAAGTGCAAGGCGATCCGAAAAAAGTCGAGACAAATTGTCCGCCCACCAATCCGTCTAACGCGCAGGCGCAAGAGAAGAGCATCATTCTGCCCTCGGCAGAGGGTCATAAAGACTCTGCCGCGCCGACGGTAAAGCGTGACGGCGAGACCGTAGAGATCGATCCTAAGTGCAAACAGGACCCGGCCATGCCGGATAACAAAAAGAATTAAAACTGCCGCTACGCATCTGGATGTTGCGCGGCGATTTCGTTCGCCTGCGCGACGTCTTCTGGTGTGTTTGCATTAAAGAATGGATCGACGGGCTTATCCGTCCACTCGGCGACAGCAACGCCGTGTCGTGCAGTCCAGATTTCGATCTTGTGGAGCTGCTCCTCCATCAATGCGCGCCTTAAGTCATTCCGCAGCGCGACCGGCCAGAGGCCAACGACCGGATGACGCCAGTCGCCCGATTTTGCGCAAGCAAGAGGTTTTTTTTTCTCCGCGCGGGCTAGCTCGAGCCGTTTTACGAAGTCACGCGGCAAAAACGGGCAGTCGCCCGGTGCGCTCGCGACATAATCCGTTTGCGGTTCATGGGCCGCGGCCCAATCGAGGCCCGCGAGAATCCCTGCAAGCGGGCCGGCGAAGTCAGGAATATCATCTGCGACCACAGGAAGACCGGTAAATCCAAAGCGCGACGGGTCGCCGTTCGCATTGATGATCATGCGCGAGCATTGAGGCCGCATCCGCGACAGCACGCGGTCAAGAATAGTCTCGCCGCCCACCTCGATGAGTCCCTTGTCGCCGCCACCCATCCTGCGCGCGAGACCCCCGGCAAGAATTAAGCCGAGCGGTTTATTCATCATGCATCGCGGCCTTGCGGCGGAAGCGTCCGCTTTCTTCCTGTATGCTCTCTACATCATGGTCAAACACGATACGCTTCTCGCCCGCCAGCGCCATGAACCTCTTGCCGCGCGCACGGCCGATCAACGTGAGATTCGCTTTCCGCGCCAGTTCGACACCCCATGCCGTGAAACCCGAGCGTGAAACGAGAATTGGAATTCCCATGCGCACGGTTTTGATCACCATTTCCGAGGTGAGACGTCCGGTCGTGTAGAAAATCTTGTCGTGCGCCGGCACTTTGTTCTGGAACATCCAGCCAGCAATTTTGTCTACTGCGTTATGGCGGCCGACATCTTCCATATAGACGAGCGACTTGTCTTTCTTCGCGAGCACACAGCCATGAATAGCGCCGGCTTCGAGGTACAGTGACGGTGTCGTGTTGATTTCGTGCGTGAGTGCATAGAGCCAAGACGTGCGCAACTCGGCGTCAGGCAGCTTTACGTCTTCCAGCGCTTCCATGAGGTCGCCGAAGGTCGTCCCTTGCGCGCATCCGGAAGTCTGGGTGCGCTTGCGCATCTTTTCTTCGTAATCGGTCTGCCGTTCGGTGCGCACAACCGCGACCGAAAGATCGTCGTCGTAGTCGACGCCGGTCACCACATCATCCGGCAGCAGCATGTTCTGGTTGAGCAGAAAGCCAAGCGCGAGATATTCCGGATAGTCGTTGATTGTCATCGCGGTGACGATCTCTTGCGCGTTCAGATAGATCGTGAGTCCGCGTTCGACGGTTACCGAGGCTTCGACCGGCGCACCGGTCTGGTCGATGCCGGACACGCGCTCGGTTAGCCGCGGATCTTGCGGATTGGGTTTGATGATGTAGCTATCGCCTGACATAGCGCGACTATAGCACAGCCGGCGGCGCAAAAAGGGCGGAGTTTATTCCGCCGCAACCTGCGTTTCTGAAACCGGTTCGACCTTGGCGGCACAGTACTTGAATTCGGGAATTTTTCCGAACGGGTCGAGCTTCGGATTGGTAAGCAAATTCGCCGCCGCCTCGACATAAGCGAAGGGGATGAACACCACCCCGTCCGGCACGCCATCGTCCTGACGCGAGTAAAGCTCGATCGAACCGCGCCGCGTGGAAACGCGGACCGGATCACCCGCCTGAATGCCGAGCTTCGCAATCGTACCGCGCGAAAGCTGAGCGATCGCCGTCGGCTCGATTGCATCCAATACCTCCGCGCGCCGTGTCATCGAGCCGGTATGCCAGTGCTCGAGCTGGCGGCCGGTCGAAAGCACGAAGGGGTATTCCGCATCCGGTACCTCGTCCGGCGGTGTAACTTTGGCAGCGACCAGCTTCGCGAAGCCGCCCGGACGCGGGAAGCCGTCGTCGAACACCACGTCACGGCCCGGCTTGTCCGGCCCGTCGGTCGGATAGGTGACGGCGTTTTCACGCTCGACACGATCCCAGGTGATGTTGGCGAGTGCCGGCATCATCGAGACCATTTCGTCGAAGACTTCGCCGACGTGCTTGTAATTCCAGCCGCAGCCCATG
This sequence comes from Hyphomicrobiales bacterium, assembly GCA_021730825.1. Taxonomy (GTDB): domain Bacteria; phylum Pseudomonadota; class Alphaproteobacteria; order Rhizobiales; family Xanthobacteraceae. Next base: position 358 of record JAKFYO010000254.1, on the reverse strand, counting down.
CGGTTCGCAATATCCTGAATGATCCAGAGATCCTGTCGCGCTTCGCCCGGCATCGGGATCGCAACGCGACCCATCTGCACCTGGCGGTTCGTGTTTGTGACCGTGCCGTCTTTCTCCGGCCAGCCGGAGGCGGGGAGGATCACGTCTGCATAAACCGCGGTCTCGGTGAGGAACAGGTCCTGCACCACGAGATGCTCGAGATGCGCGAGCGCTTCGCGGGCATGGTTGAGATCGGGATCCGACATCGCCGGGTTTTCGCCCTCGATATACATACCCTTGATCTCGTCGGCATGTACCGCGTCCATGATTTCGACGACAGTTTTGCCGCGCTTCGGCGGCAGCTTCACGCCCCACTTGT
>JAKFYO010000194.1 GCA_021730825.1 Hyphomicrobiales bacterium | reverse complement strand
CGTCGCTGAACGCGATGCATCGACAGGCGAGGGCGAGTTGAGCGCGCTTGTTGTATTCCGAGCTGACGGCAACGCTGTAATCGGCGGCGGCCATATCATGCGCTCGCTTTCGCTGGCGTCGGTTTTTGCCGAGGGCGGCTGGAAGATAGGCTTTGCCGCAAGCGCGGAGAGCTTCAAGTCCATGCCGCAACTGAATGCTTCCGGCTACGAGAAGCTGGTATTGCCGGACGACGCGGCTGGTGAGGCGGCGGCGATGATGGCGCGCTGGCCGGAAGGCTGCGACGTTCTCGTTATCGATCATTACGGGCGCGGCGCTGGCTTCGAGCAATCTTTGCGGGCGTGGGCAAAAAGAATTGCCGTGATCGACGATCTCGCAAACCGAGAACACGACGCTGATGTCCTGACGGACAGCAGCGCGCTCTCTGCGGCTTCTTATCAAGGGTTAGTGCCGGAAAGCTGCCGCGTGCTTGCAGGGCCTTCGATCGCAATCGTGCATCCCGGTTTTGTGCTTGCGCGCGATGTGGCGTTGCCGCGGAGAGATGGGCGCAAAGTTTCGCGCATTCTGGTCAGTTTCGGGCAGGTCGATCCGGAAAATGCAACCGCGCTTGCACTCGACGCGATCGAACTTTCGGGTTTTGCCGGCGCGGTCGATGTGGTTCTCGGCCAGGCTGCGCCGAATCTCTCCGCTATTCGCAGGCGCGCAAAGCACCGCGTGACGCTGCATGTTAACGCTTCCAACATGCCCGCATTGATGGCGACAAGCGATTTCTCCATCGGTGCCGGCGGGACGACGGCATTCGAACGCTGTTGCGTCGGGCTGCCCGCACTCGTGGTCGAGATCGCCGAGAACCAGCAAGGCGTGATCAGAGCGCTGACCGCTGCGCGCGCGATCGAGTCGGCGGGTCCTCGAGCCTCGGTCACGAAGGAAACTCTCGCGGACATTCTCAAAGCGCTTCTCTCCGACAGTGCAAAGCTCGCGGCGATGGCCGCTACCGGAGCGGCGCTGGTCGATGGCAGGGGAGCGGAACGAGTTTTCGTTGCCGCGATCGGCGAGGAGAAAAGCAAGGACGGACGCGCGGTGCGTGTTCGAGTTGCGGAAGAGCCGGACGAAGCATGGCTGCTCGATCTGCAAGCGAAGCCTGAGACGCGGCTTTATTCGAATAACCCCACAGCGCCTACCGCCGAAGAACACGCAGCGTGGTTCGCAAAAACCCGAAAAGACCCTACGCGGCTTCTGATGATCGTCGAAGCCGACGGCAAGGCGGCAGGCATGCTGCGGCTGGATCGCAGGCCTGAAAATCATATCGTCAATATCGCAGTCGATCCGGCGTTTCACCGCAGCGGCATCGGCGCCGCCGCGCTCAGGCTCGCGTCGCGAATCTCGCCCGGAAAGACGCTGCTCGCCCAGGTGCACGAGGGCAACGCCGCCTCGCTGGCGCTTTTTTCCGCTGAAGGCTATCGACATGATGACGGCACTTTTTATAAGCGCGAACCGAAATGACCAAGACGAACTTCTCCATCGCGGGCCGCCCGATCGGCATCGGACATTCGCCTTATGTGATCGCGGAGCTTTCCGGGAATCATAACGGCGAGATCGAGCGCGCCTTCAAGCTTATCGACGCGGCAAAGGCCGCGGGCTGCGATGCGGTCAAGATGCAAACTTACACGGCAGACACGATCACGATCGATCATGGCGGACCCGATTTCGTCATCGAAGGCGGATTGTGGGACGGCAAGCGCCTCTACGATCTCTATGGCGAAGCGCATACGCCGTGGGAATGGCACCAGGCGCTGTTCGATCACGCACGCAAAATTGGAATTGCGTGCTTTTCTTCGCCGTTTGACGAAACGGCGATCGACTTCCTTGAAAATCTTGGCGCTCCCGCCTTCAAGATCGCGAGCTTTGAAATCGTCGATACTCCTTTAATCAGGCGCGCAGCGCAGGCCGGCAAGCCGCTCATCATTTCGACCGGCATGGCGACGCTGGAGGAGATCGACGAAGCGGTCGCTGCCGCGAAAGCGGGTGGAGCGGGCGGCATTACGCTCCTGCATTGTATTTCGGCTTATCCTGCCCCCGCCGAAGAGGCGAACCTCCTGCGCATTCGCGCGCTTTCGGAGCGCTACGATCTGCCGATAGGCCTTTCGGATCATACGCTCAGCTCCGAAGTGGCGATTGCCGCCGTCGGGCTCGGCGCGGCGGTGATCGAGAAACACATTACGCTTGCTCGCGCAGACGGCGGGCCGGATGCCGCGTTCTCGCTCGAGCCGCAGGAATTCAAGGCGCTTGTGGATGGTGTCAGGACCGCGCATCTCGCGCTTGGCCGCGCGGATTACGGACGGACGAAGAGCGAGGCGCCCAATCTCCGATTCAGGCGCTCGCTTTACGCCGTTAAGGATATTGCCGCAGGCGAAACAGTGACACCCGAAAATGTCCGCTCGATTCGGCCGGGTTTTGGGTTGCCGCCTCGGCATTACGACGAAATTCTCGGCAAAAAGGCGAAGCTCGCTATAAAGCGGGGCACGCCGCTCGGTTGGGATTTGCTCGAATAATTGCTAGGGAAGTCCGAGCAAAGGGTATGGCGTAATACGATGACAAAGACCGTGGCGACCCCACAGGAAGCTTTCTGGAGCGGCGAATTCGGCGACGAGTACACTGTCCGCAACGACGGTGCGCACTGGATCGCGAGCAACGCTGCGTTGTTTTCGCGCGTACTGAACAGCGCGGGTCCGGTCAAATCGGCAATCGAGTTTGGCGCCAATCGCGGTCTTAATCTTCAGGCGCTGCGGTTGCTTTCGCCGAACATCGAACTTGCCGGCGTCGAGATCAACGACAATGCTATCGCCGAGCTGAAAAAAATTTCGAAGATCGATGTTCATCATCAATCTGTGTTCGATTACAAGCCGCAGAAGAAGTATGAACTTGCGCTGATCAAAGGCGTGCTCATTCACATCAATCCAGACCGGTTGAAAGACGTTTACCGGGTTCTCTACGAAAGCAGCTCGCGCTACATCTGCATTGCCGAGTACTACAATCCGTCTCCGGTCACGATTCCCTATCGCGGGCACACGGACGTTCTGTTCAAGCGGGACTTCGCCGGCGAAGTGCTGAAACTCTATCCTGACCTCCGCATTCGCGATTACGGTTTCGTGTACCACGGCGACCCCAATTTTCCGCAGGACGACATAACGTGGTTCCTGCTCGAGAAGGCGCGCGGCTAAGTCATGCTTCGTTATTGTACCCGCTGCGTCATGCCGGACTCGAAGCCGGATCTGAAGATCGATGCCGAGGGCGTCTGCAACGCCTGCCGCAGCTATGAAGAGCGCAGGGAAATCGATTGGGAAGCGCGCCGCCGCGAACTCGATACGCTCGTCGATCGTTATCGCGCGAAGGATGGAAAGAACTGGGATTGCATCGTCCCGGTCAGCGGCGGCAAGGACTCCACGTTCCAGGTCGTGCGCATGTTGCAGCTCGGCATGAATCCGCTCTGCGTCACCGCGACCACCTGCGATCTCAGTGAGCTCGGCCGCAAGAACATCCAGAACATCAAGAACCTCGGCGTAGACTACATGGAGTTCTCGCCAAACCCGGTGGTGCGCAGGAAGCTCAATCGCTTCGGTCTCACCGAGGTGGGCGACATCTCCTGGCCGGAACACGTCGGCATCTTCACCATACCGGTGCGCGCGGCGGTGCAGTTCAATGTGCCGCTGATCGTATGGGGCGAGAACTCGCAGAACGAATATGGCGGCCCGGCAGCGGCGGCAAAAGACAATGTTCTGAACCGGCGCTGGCTGGAAGAATTCGGTGGCCTGCTTGGTCTGCGCGTGAGCGATCTGGTCGGAAACGACGGACTAAGCGCGAAGGATTTGATCCCTTACAATTATCCCAGCGATGAAGACCTGAAGCGCGTCGGCGTGACCGGGTTGTTTCTCGGTTACTACCTGCCGTGGGACGGCTATTCGAACGCGCTGATCGCGCAAGCGAACGGTTTTGTTTCATATCCTGAGACGGTCGAGGGCTCGATCGTGAATTACGAGAACCTCGACAACCATCAGACCGGCATCCACGATTATTTCAAGTTCCTGAAATTCGGTTTTGGCCGCGCCACCGATATTGCCTGCTTGCATCTGCGCCGGGGCCGCATCACGCGGCAGGATGCACAAGAACTCGTGAAAAAGCATGACGGAAAGTTTCCGTGGACTTATCTCGGCAAGCCGCTCAAGGAAATTCTCGCGCCGCTCGATATGACAGTCGAGCAGTTCGTAAAAATCTGTGACCGCTTTACGAACAAGAAGATTTTTGTGAAGGACGCGCAGGGAAATCTGGCGCGCGACAAAGACGGCAATCTGACCAAAGTGAATTACGACAACACTTCCGCAAACTGATCCGCGGCTCCTGCTGCAAACGCATGAAACTGGTCGTCATTAATTACGGTATGGGCAATCTGGCCTCGGTCTGCCGCGCGCTCGAAGAGTGTGGCGGCGAGCCGGTGCTGTCGGCCGAGCCGAAGTCTCTTGCCGGGGCCGACCGCATCATTCTTCCCGGTGTCGGTGCGTTTGGTGACGGCATGAAAAACTTGCGCGAGGCGGGTTGGCCAAAGGCAATCCAGGGCGCGCTTGAAAATCCGGAGGTGTGCCTGCTCGGCATTTGTCTCGGCATGCAGCTGCTTGCCGAAAAGGGGTTCGAGCATGGCGAACACGAAGGGCTCGGGCTTGTGCGCGGCAAGGTGGAGCGCATGAACCCGGAGACAGAGGAGCGTGTTCCGCATGTCGGCTGGAATGAGATGCGCCCGGCCAAGGAAAGCGGCCTGACAAAAGGAATTGCAACAGGCACCGATTTTTATTTCGTGCACAGTTATCAATTCAATGTCGAAGACCGCAACGATGTGATCGGGACGACGCCTTATGCGGGCGGCTTCGTCTCGGCGGTCCAGCATAAAAATGTTTTCGGCACGCAGTTTCATCCGGAGAAAAGTTCGTTTGCCGGATTTCAACTATTGAGAAATTTTCTCGGCCAGCCGCTCGATCATGCTTAAGATTCGCGTCATCCCGACGCTGCTCTGGAAAAACCTCGGCCTGGTGAAGGGTGTCGGCTTCGATAGCTGGCGGCGCCTCGGTGCAGTCCTGCCTTCGGTGAAGGTCTACAACACGCGTCAGGTTGACGAGCTCGTTTTCGTGGACATCGCCGCGACCGGCGAGGGTCGCGAGCCGGATTACGAATCCGTCGCGGAATTCTCCGCCGAATGTTTCGTGCCGCTGACTGTGGGCGGCGGCGTGAGATCGGTCGAGCATGTCCGCAAACTTCTGCTGGCCGGGGCCGACAAGGTCGCCATCAATTCGTCGGCTTATGAGAATCCTCAGTTGATCCGCGACACGGCGCAACGCTTTGGCGCGCAATGCGTGGTTGTCTCGATCGACGTTCGCCGCAGTAACGGAAAGTACGAGTGCTATTCGCAGAGTGGCGCGCAAGCGACCGGGCGCGACCCCGTCGCCTGGGCGAAGGAAGTTGAAGCCTGCGGTGCGGGAGAAATCCTGCTCACCTCGGTCGAGCGCGACGGCACTATGGAAGGCTATGACCTCGATCTGATCCGTCAGGTTTCGTCGGCGGTGAAAATTCCAGTGATCGCATCCGGCGGCGCCGGGAATTATGAACATATGTATGCGGCGATCGCGGAAGGAAAGGCGAGCGCGCTTGCGGCCGCCAGCATGTTCCATTTCACCGAGCAAACGCCTATAGAGGCCAAGCGCTTTTTGGCCTCGAAAGGGTTGCCGGTGCGGCGCGGTCACACGGGATAAGTCATGTTCGAAGGCAAGCGTCCGCCAGAGCCGGTCGTGCTTCTGGTAGACAACAAGGTTCGCGATCTGGATGTCGCGGCGCTGATCGCATTCCAGCTCGAGCGCAGAGGCGTAAAGTGCTATCTTGAGCCGCTGGAAGCGTTTCGCGCGGCGCTCGGCGCGCACCGGCCCGGCATGATTATTTTCAATCACCTTACTGCCGGACATCTCGCGACCTGGTCGAGACGGCTTGCCGCGATGAATGTGCTGACCGCCGTGTTGCCGAACGAGGGCATTGCCTACGATCCCGACGACATGCGCTACATCGCTGGCAAGCACCACAAGGATGCGCATATCGATTTCATGCTTTCGTGGAACGAGCCGCATGCAAACGCGGTGCGCAACGAATACGGCGGTTCAAAAACGAAAATCGAGGTGATCGGCGTCCCGCGCTTCGATTTCTACTTCGAGCCGTGGTCGAAGGTGTTTCGCAACCCTGCGCCGGTTACGTCAGGGCGGCCGAAAATTCTCGTCTGCACCAACTTCATCACGGCGCGTTATCACGAATTGCCGAAAGAGGATGGCGACCGCTTCTTCGCGCCGTGGATCGGCCGTATCGCCGTCATGGGCGACCACCGCAAATCCATCGAAAGACATTGGCTCGGGCGGAATCGTTTTCTCGATTTCCTGAAAGCGTTGATCGACGCGGATAAATACGAGGTGACACTTCGTCCGCACCCTAGCGAGGACAAGGAATTCTACCGGCGCTGGATCGAGGCGTTACCGGCTTCCTCGCGCGCCCATCTTGGGTTCGATCCGGGATCGAACATCACCGGGCTGATCCTCGATTGCGATCTCGAGATTTCCTGCGAAACCTGCAGCACCGCGATCGAAAGCTGGATTGCGAAGAAGCCTACGATCGAGCTAACGTTCGAGCGCGACCCGCTGTGGTACAAAGAGGAACATGCGCGCGGCAATGTCGCGTGCTCCGACCCTGCGCAACTCGTAGCACTGGTCGATCAGGCGATTGCCGAGCCGACGCAGCGGGAAAAACAGCCCGCGCGCCAGGAAATTCTGCGGAAATGGTGCGCTTCGCCCGATGGCACCTCGACGGACCGCATCGCGGCCATCGTTGCAAACGCGATCCATGAAAAAAAGCCGGCCGACTGGTCGCAGCTTTCGTTTAACGATCACCGCCGCGCGTTGAAATTGCGCGGGAGAAATCTGTTCGGGCTTGCCTATCACCACGATACGTTGATGCCGATCAAGCGCGCGCTGTTTCGCAAGCGCTACGCGGTGAAGGACTTCGCTTATAAGAAATCGATCGAGCCGCGTGACGTGAGCGAAGCCAGACGGCGGCTTCGCCAGGCGTTCGCTGCAACGCTCTGACGGGTGCAGCGATGTGGATCAAGGAATACGGCAAGGCGAAAGCGCGGCTTCTGCGTCCGCTCGGCTTCGAGCCTGCGCGCGATACCGATCCCGAACGCAACGGCGAATACCGCTTACTCGAATGGCTCGCATCGCTCTCCGAGCGGAAGCAGTACGATAGCGTTATCGATGTCGGCGCCAATATGGGCGAGTGGACCGCGGCGGCGATCGCGCGGCTGAAGCCCGCTGGAATCGGACGCTTTCTGTGCGTCGAGCCGGTCCCGCATTTCGCGCAAACCGTGCGCACGCGCTTTGCCGCGAATCCGGAAGTCGTGTGCCGCGAAGTCGCGCTTTCCGATACAGACGGCGGCTTTATCGAGATCACCAGCGCGGGCGGCGGCGCCCGCGTCATCGAAAGCGGCCGC
>JAKFYO010000243.1 GCA_021730825.1 Hyphomicrobiales bacterium | reverse complement strand
TCTGATCGACCGCTCGCAATGGATGCTCGACGCAGTCGAGCGCTACTTCGCGAACCTCGACAGCGGCGCGATCAAGGTAGGTATCCTGCACTCGCTCTCCGGCACCATGACCGCGAGCGAGCGGCCGCTGCAATCGCTCCTCGTCATGCTGATCGAGCAACTGAACGAGCGCGGCGGCCTGCTCGGGCGCCCGGTCGAAGCCGTCATCATGAATCCCCGCTCCGACTGGAAGCTCTATTCCGATCAGGCGCGCACGATGCTGACCGAGCACAAGGTGGCGGCGATCTTCGGCTGCTGGACTTCGGCTTCGCGCAAACAGGTGCTTCCCGTCGTCGAATGGGCGAACAACCTTCTGTTCTATCCGAGCCAATACGAAGGCGAAGAACAGTCGCCGAGCATCTTCTACATGGGCGGCACGCCACGGCAGCAGGCCCTGCCCGCGATCGACTATCTCCGGCGCATGCATCGTCAGAAGTTTTTCCTGATTGGAACGGATTACATTTATCCGCGCACCACGAACGCGATCATCCGGAATTATCTCGCGAAGGCCGGCATCGCGGGCACCGATGTCGAGGAGTATTTCGCGCCGTTCGGTCAAACCGATTGGCGAAACACCATTGCAGATTTGCGAAAATTCGCGGCCGGCGGACAGTCCGCCGTGATCTCCACGATCTCAGGCGATAGCAACGTGCATTTCTATCGCGAGTTTGCACGCGCAGGCCTGACCGCCGAAGTGTTGCCGGTGATGTCGCTCTCCATCGGCGAAGCGGAATTGCCGGCGCTGCCGCGCGCAAACATGACCGGGCATTACGTCGCCTGGAATTACCTGCATGAAATGGATTCGACCACGAACCGCGACTTCATCTCGGCGTGGCGCGACTTCGTAGGCGACCCGAAGGCGATTGCGAACGATCCCATGGAAGCGACATGGCTCGGTTTTAACTTTTGGGCCGCCGCCGTCGAGAAAGCGGGCACGCTAGATCCGAACAAAGTGCGTGAGGCTTTGTCAGGCCTCACCCTTGATGCACCGAGCGGCTTTCGTGTGCAGATGGATGCGAAGAACCAGCATCTGCACAAACCCGCCGCCGTCGGCCGCATCGACCGGCACGGCATCGTGCAACCGGTCTGGATCAGCGGCGATGTGTTACCGCCCGAGCCGTGGAGCCCGTGGCTCAAGACCGAACCACGCGGAAAAGACGCAGCATAAAAAAAGCCCCGGCATTTCTGCCGGGGCTGAATGTTCGAATGCGCCGCCGATTTCTTAGAGGCGATAGAGGATCTGGTCGGTCCAGAAGCGCTCGAGGCGCTGCAAGGCCTTGTTCAGAACCTGAAGATCTTCGGAGCCGATGCCGCCGACCTTCTCGAGCGTGCGAATGTGCTTCTGATAAAGCTCTTCGACGATCTCGTGTACTTCCTTGCCCTTGTCGGTGAGGCTGATGCGCACCGAGCGGCGGTCGATCCTAGAGCGCTGGTGATGCAAGTAGCCCATTTCGACGAGCTTCTTCAAGTTATAGGAAACGTTCGAGCCGAGGTAATAACCGCGCGTGCGCAGTTCACCGGCCGTCAGTTCGCTGCCGCCGATATTGAACAGCAAGAGCGCCTGCACGCTGTTGATGTCCGAACGGCCGCGACGATCGAATTCGTCCTTGATGACATCGAGCAAACGGCGATGAAGCCGTTCCACCAGCGTCAACGCCTCGAGATACGGCGTCTTGAGCTCTTCGAATGTATCAAGCGGTTCGCGGGCTTCCGCCGCGCGCGCTACGTTTTTCATGTTCTACGCCCCGTGTGTTCTTTTTTGGCGGCGGAGTGGTCCCCGCTCGTTGGCATCTTTGTACACAAGACGCGAAAAGGAAGCCTTAAATTGAATGATAAATGGAAGGTCAGGAATCAGCCTTGCCAATTCCTTTATGAAGCGCGGAAAACCCTTGTAAAACGCGATCTATGTAGCGTTTCAGCACGGTCGCGCGCCGTCACCTGCTTCAATCTGGAACGTCGCGTGCACGATTCCGAAACTACGTTTGAGCCCATCGCATGCTTGTTTCAGAAACGCGTCGTCGAGAACCGCGCCGGGCCGCACCAGATGTACGGTGAGCGCAACTTCCGTCGTGCTCATCGCCCAGATGTGCAGATGATGTACGTTGGTAACGCCGGGTAAGGCGGCAAGATACTTCTCCACCTCTCCCCGATCGATGCGCGGCGGCACCATGTCGAGCGAGAGGTTCACGCTGTCGCGCGCAAGTGACCACGTGCTCCACAGGATCACCGCGGCGATCAGGATGCTGATCGCCGGATCGAGCCAGAGCCAATTTGTATAAAGAATAAGAATACCGGCGCCGACCACGCCGAGCGATACGGCGGCATCTGCCGCCATATGCAGGAACGCACCCTGAATATTGATGTCGTGTTCCCGTCCCCGCATGAAGAGCAACGCAGTCGCCGTGTTGATGACGACGCCGATGGCGGCAACGGCAATCACGGTCATGCTTGCGACCGGCTGGGGATCGAAGAAACGCTGCACCGCCTCGACCACGATCCATACGACGGCTGCAATCAGGAGTGCTGCATTCGCAAGTGCCGCAAGAATGGATGCGCGGCGATAGCCATAGGTGCGCAGTGCGGTCGCTGGCTTTCGCGCAAGCCAAGCCGCGAACCAGGCGATCACTAAGCCCGCGACATCGGAAAGATTGTGCCCGGCGTCAGCGATCAGCGCGAGCGATTGCGACAGAAACCCGAAGGTAAACTCAGCGGCGACAAAACCTAGATTGAGCGCAACGCCAATCGCAAAGGCCCGATCATGACGCGCGGGGCCGTGCGAATGGCCGCCATGCGAGTGATCGTGCCCGCCATGCATCTCTACTCAGGATTCCCGCAGATAATTGATGATGCCGGAGAAGTCTTTGCCCGCCTCGCCGCTGTCGGCATATTTCTGGTAGAGCGCCGACGCATTCGCGCCTAGCGGCGTCGTGGCCCCCGCGGCCTTCGCCGCTTCCTGCGAGAGTTTCAAATCCTTCAGCATCATCGCGGCCGTGAAGCCCGCAGCGTAGTCGCGGTTCGCGGGCGAAGTCGGCACCGGCCCCGGCACCGGGCAATAAGTCGTCATCGACCAGCATTGGCCGGAAGACTTAGAAGAAATGTCGAACAGCTTCTGCTTATCTAAGCCAAGCTTTTCCGCAAGCACGAAGGCTTCCGAGACTGCGATCATCGAAATACCGAGGATCATGTTGTTGCAGATTTTCGCGGCCTGCCCGGCACCGGCGGCACCCGCGTGCACGATGGTCTTGCCCATCTTTTCTAGAATTGGCTGCGCCTTGACAAACGCCGCGTCCAAGCCGCCGACCATGAACGTGAGTGTCGCGCCCTGCGCGCCGCCGACGCCGCCGGAAACCGGCGCGTCCAGCATCAGAAAACCTTTCTTCGAAGCCTCCGCGATCACCGCGCGGGCGGTTTCGACATCAATAGTGGAACAGTCGATGAAGACAGCGCCCGGTTTCGCACGCGCGAACACGCCGCCATTGCCGAGATAGACGTCGCGCACGTGCTGGCCCGCGGGCAGCATCGTGACGACGACATCCATGTCTGCCGCGGCGTCGCCGATTTCTTTTGCCGCCTTGCCACCGCTCTCGCTGAGCTTCGAAGGTGCTGCCGGACTTACGTCGAAGCCGGTGACTTCGTGACCCGCTTTGAGAAGATTCTGTGCCATCGGCAAACCCATATTGCCGAGCCCGATGAATCCGATTTTTGCCATTCCAGAACCTCCCGAAATTTCTTATCGATTGTCTTCTTCGTAAACCTTGAAGCGCATGAACACATAAGCCGCGACGAACAGAACTTCGACGATTGTGAGCAGCACCAAAAGCCCTGCAAGCTCCGCGAAGACGATGTCGGCGGAAATCTGGGTTGCGACCACGAGCAACCAAAGTGTTGCCCCCCACGCCGAGCCGAGCCAAAGCGCGACACCGGCCACGACATCGATCACGGAAAAGAAGATCGTCCACGCCTTCGCGTGCATGCGCATCATCAGGAAAGGCGTGCCGAGCGGAAGCCCGCAGATGATCGCCCAGCCGATCATCCCCTTCACCATCATGAAGCCGCCGGCGATGCGCTGAAAATAAATCAGCTTCTGCCGCCACGGTTTCACCTTGACGGAGTCGCGGCCGATTGCTTCTTCGAGCGGATCTTCGTAGAGGCTCACAGCTTCAATTCCTCAGGCGCAGAGAGCGGTGCGAAATAGGACGCCAACTTATCCTCGCGGACCGCTTCGAGCGATGCGGGATTCCATTTCGGCGCATTGTCCTTATCGATTACCACCGCACGGATGCCTTCGTAAAACTCCGGTTCCTTTGCCACGCGGCTGACGATGCGGAATTCGGTCGCCATCGCCTCGGCAAAATCGAGCTTGCTGCCACGCTGCACCTGCTCGAAGGCAATCTTGAGGCTGGTCGGTGACTTCTGTCGCATCGCGCGCGCAAGCTGGGACGCGAACTCGTTCATCTCGCCATCCAGCGCGCCGAGAATTTCCTCGACCGAAGGCAGCGTGAAAATGCGGTCGATCAACGGATGTTCTTCTTCGAGCTTGCTCTTGTGGCGGCTGATCGAGAAGGTTTTAAGAATCTCATCGACGCTTTCGTCGGTCGTCAGCGCACGCTCCAGCTCCGGAAACTGCGAAGACGCGACGCGATGCGTGGCAAGCCCGCAATAGACGCCGTCCTCCGCATTCACCCGCCAGCCGGTAAGCCCGATCCACATGCCGATCTTGCCGGGAAGACGCGGCAACACATGCGTCGCACCCACATCCGGAAAAAAGCCGATGCCGACTTCGGGATAAGCGAAGGAATATTTGTCGCCGGCGACGCGATGCGTACCGTGCAGCGACAGGCCGACGCCCCCGCCCATCACGATGCCGTCGATCAGCGCGATATAGGGTTTCGGATAATTTTTGATACGGTGATTGAGCGTGTATTCGACGCGCCAGAAGTCGATCGACTTACTTACCTCGCCTGCTTTGTATTGTTCGTAGAGTGCGCGGATGTCGCCCCCCGCGCAGAACGCGCGGTCGCCCGCCGCGCGCACCACGACGCGATCAATCGCGGAATCGTTTTCCCAGAGATCGAGCTGACGCGCGAGTTGCCGCACCATGTTGTCGGTCGCGGCGTTCAGCGCGTGCGGGCGGTTCAGCGTGACGAAACCCGCGCACCCTTGCCGCTCGAACAGGATTTCCGGTTCTTCTGACATCAGTTACCGAGCATCTCGCGCGCGATGATGACGCGCATGATTTCGTTGGTGCCTTCCAGGATTTGATGCACGCGCACGTCGCGCAGCACGCGCTCGATCGGGTGATCGCGCAGATAACCGTAGCCGCCGTGGAGTTGCAGGCAGCCGTTGACCACATCGAAGCCGACATCGGTGGCGCGGCGCTTGGCCATCGCGGCGGTCATGGTAGCACCCGGCGCTTTGTCGCCGACCTTCTGCGCCGCCGCCCACAACAAGAGCCGCGCGCTTTCCAGCTCCGTCGCAAAATCGGCCACGCGAAACTGCAGCGCCTGAAAATCCGCGAGTCTCGTCCCGAATTGTTTGCGCTCGCGCATATATTCGATGGTGCGGTCGAGACAAAATTGCGCGCCGCCAAGCGAGCACGCGCCGATGTTGAGCCGCCCGCCGTCGAGCCCCGCCATCGCGATCTTGAAGCCCTGCCCCTCAGTGCCGATAAGATTTTCCACCGGCACCCGGCAGTTTTCGAAAATCACGGCGGAGGTCGGCTGCGATTTCCACCCTAACTTCTGCTCCTGCGCACCGAAGCTCAAACCGGGCGCGTCCTTCTCGACCACGATGCAGGAAATGCCGCGGGCGCCCTGCTCGCCGGTCCGCACCATGCACACATATATATCGGAGGCGCCGCCGCCGGAGATGAACGCCTTCTCGCCGTTCAGCACGTACTCATTGCCCTCGCGCCGTGCTGTCGTGCGCAAGCTCGCCGCGTCCGAACCCGCGCCCGGCTCGGTCAGGCAGTAGCTTGCGAAATGCTCCATAGTGCAGAGCTTCGGCAAAAAGCGCTCGCGCACTTCGTCGTTGCCGAAGGTGTCGATCATCCAGGCCGCCATGTTGTGGATCGAGATATAGGCGGCCGTCGAAGTGCAGCCCTGCGCCAGCTCCTCGAAGATGATCGCGGCGTCGAGACGCGAGAGCGCCGAGCCGCCGACATCTTCCTTCACGTAGATTCCGCCGAAGCCGAGCGAGGCGGCGGCGCGAAGCTCGTCCACCGGGAAGATCGACTGCTCGTCCCACAGCCTGGCGCGCGGCATCATCACGTCATGGGCGAAATCCCGCGCCGCGTCGCGAAAAGCCTGCTGTTCCTCGGAGAGTTCGAAATCCATCGCCTTCTCGTTCAACCCGTGCCAACAATGTTTGTGCGATTGCGCGCATCAAAGAGGAAATAAAGATGGCAGCCTACGTTATTTTCGACGTCGAGATCCGCGATGCGGCCCGCTATCAGGACTTCATGAAGGGCGTGAAACCGGCGCTCGACGCGGCCGGCGCGAAGTATCTCGCGCGCGGCGGCGCGCTTAAAGTTTACGAAGGCGATTGGGAGCCGCGCCGCATCGTACTCCTCGAATTTCCGTCCGTCGCGGCGTGGGAAGAGTTCTACAACGGCCCGGTCTATCGGGGCCTGAAAAGCATTCGCGACGAGGTCTCGTCCGCACGGCTGGTAAGCGTCGAGGGCCTGTAGGGGCGAAGCATGTTTCGCTTTCATGACGCGAATATGCGGGGCTTTGGCGCGGCGTCAACGATACCGCTGACAAGTATTTGGAAGCCCCGCCGCAACGCGATAAAGTAGCGAAAATCGCAATCCCTAGGAGCAAAGCCAGCCATGCCGCCGATCACAGGCAAAGCCCGCCCTGCCGAAATCGTGCCCCTCACCGGCGCTAAGGCAAACCGGCTTGAGCTATCGACCCGCATGCGCCGCAACCGCCAGACCGAATGGTCGCGCAGGCTCACCCGCGAAAATACGCTCACCACCGACGACCTGATCTGGCCGCTCTTTGTCTGCGAAGGCACCAACACCCGCGAGCCGATTGCCTCGATGCCCGGCGTCGAGCGACTCTCGGTCGATCAGGCCGTTCGCGAGGCCGAACGTGCGATGAAGCTGAAAATTCCCGCAATCGCCCTCTTCCCGAATACGCCAAAGGCGCTCCGCGACGAGACCGGCGGAGAAGCATTGAACGCGGACAATCTGGTCGGCCGCGCGCTCCGCGCAATCAAGAAAGAATTTCCCGAACTCGGTCTGGTCGCCGATGTCGCGCTCGATCCCTACACCTCGCACGGCCACGACGGCGTGATGGAAGACGGCGTAATTTTGAATGACGAGTCGGTCGCCCTCCTCGTCGATCAGGCGCGCGTGCTGGCCGAATGCGGGGCGGATGTCGTGGCACCCTCCGACATGATGGACGGGCGCATCGGCGCGATCCGCCGCGCACTCGATGCCGCTAATTTTTCGGATGTGCAGATCCTTGCTTACGCCGCAAAATATGCGAGCGCGTTTTACGGGCCGTTCCGCGATGCCGTGGGTTCCTCCGGCACGCTCAAGGGCGACAAGCGCACCTATCAGATGGACCCCGCGAACGGCGACGAGGCGCTGCGCGAAGTCGCGCTCGACATCGAGGAAGGCGCGGACATGGTGATGGTGAAGCCGGGCC
>JAKFYO010000249.1 GCA_021730825.1 Hyphomicrobiales bacterium | reverse complement strand
AAACGGCGGCGTAGGTGTCGCCGATCATGTCCAACGCGAACTTATAGCCCTGCAGGAGCGTAGCCGATGAACAACGAAGTGAAACGGATTTCCCAGGCGATTAAGAGCCGCGACGAAGCTGAAATGCTGCTGCGCCGGATCGGCGACTCCATGGTCAGGCTCGTCCAGATCTTCGAGAAAGAAACCAAGCTCGTCGAAGCCGGGCAGATCTCCGGCGCCGCGCAGCTGACGCAGGAGAAAACCGATCTCGCCGCGATGTACCTGCGCGAGATCGAACTCTTGAAGTGCAATGCGGGCTTTGTCGGCCAGACCGTGCCGGTGCTGGTGGACGAACTCCGGCGCGCCCATCAGACCTTCCGCGAGATTCTCAGCCACAACCTCCGCGTGGTTGCGACCGCGCAGTCGGTTGCAGAAGGCATCATGCGCGGCGCCTCCGAAGAGGCCGCCCGCAAGGCAGCCCCGCAGGGCTATGGCGCGACCGGTAGTGTCGCAGCTCCCGCCAAGAGCGGCCGCCCGGTGATGGTCAGCCGCGCCAGCTAAACGGCTGATTCGCTCCGGCCCCTATCCAACATTGCGAAACGCCGGCCGAAAGGCTGGCGTTTACTTTTTAACCATCTGTTAACCAAAGAACCCCTTGTCTACGGCGAATTCCGGTTCCGTTGGTAACGCATTGTTAGCCACGTTTGTTTACAACCGTAGCCAAATCAGCGGGTGCCTCTGCAGGCGCCAATCGGAAATTGTGAAGAAGGACACGTAGTCATGGCGAACGATGTAACTCTCTCAAAGGGCGTCCGCTCCAATCTGCTGTCGCTTCAGCAGACCGCAGAAATGATGAGCAAGGTGCAGGAGCGCCTTTCGACCGGCAAAAAGGTCAATTCCGCGCTCGACAATCCCGTGAACTTCTTCACGGCAGCAGGCTTGAACGCCCGCGCCGGCGATCTCGGCACCCTGCTCGATTCGATCGGCAACGGCGTGCAGACTCTCGCCGCCGCCGATAAGGGCATCACTGCAATCACGAAGCTCGTGGAAAGCGCAAAATCGACCGTCAAACAGGCGCTGATCGCGGGCTCCGACGTAACTTATGCGGATACGATCACGGGCGGTCCGCTCGCGAACGACGCCGCGGTGGCCGCACTCACCGGCAACCTGACGATTCAGGTCGGCTCGGGCACCGTCCATACGATCGATCTGGCCGCTGAGACCACTCTCGCCAGCCTCACCGCCACCCTCGGTGGCCTGAACCTGGGCGCAGGCATCACGGCGACTCTCGGCGTCGGCAACGCGATCACGATCACTTCCACCAGTTCGGAAAATATCACGATCGGCGGCACCGGCCTAGCCGGCGTCGGCCTGACCGCGGGCGTCAATACGCCGACCGCGACCGTCGTCACGCCGAACACGACCAGATCGTCGCTGCAAAGCGACTTCAACGAACTGCTGAACCAGATTACGCAGCTGGCCCGCGACGCTTCGTTCAATGGCGTCAACTTGCTGAATAGCGACGACCTCACCGTCACTTTCAACGAGGACGGATCCAGTTCGCTTGTCATCAATGGCGTGGACTTCACCGCCCTGGGTCTTGGCCTGACCACGGTCACGGGCGACGGCTTCCAGGTGCAGGCCAACGTTCAGGCGACCCTTGCACAGCTTGACGCCGCTACCGCGACCCTCCGCGCGCAGGCATCGGCGTTCGGCTCTAACCTTTCGATCGTCCAGGCGCGTCAGGACTTCACCAAGAACCTGATTAACGTCCTCGAGATCGGCGCCGATAACCTGGTCCTCGCCGATACCAACGAAGAAGGCGCGAACCTTCTGGCCCTGCAGACCCGTCAGTCGCTGTCCACGACCGCACTGTCGATGGCCGCGCAGGCCGACCAGAACGTGCTTCGCCTCTTCCAGTAAGAGACACCGGCTTAAGAGACGAAACGGCGGGGCCAAGGCCTCGCCGTTTCGCTTTTCGGCGTCCGCGTTTTCCGGCGGCCCGCACTTTTTTAACCCTGCATTAAGGAAATGAACCGCGCAGCGGCAGTAACGAGGCGTTAGGAACGCGCGTGAGACAAACTCGCCCCGGCCACCAGAATGGCGGCCGCAGTAACGTGTAACTCCTAGGAAGGATTAGCTATGGCTGTAACTCTCTCGGCTGGCGTTCGCGCCAACCTGCTCTCGCTGCAGAGCACTGCGGACATGATGAACTCGGTCCAGCAGAAACTTTCGACCGGTAAGAAGGTCAACTCCGCCGTCGACAATCCGGTGAACTTCTTCACCGCCGCTGGACTTCAGTCCCGCGCCGGCGATCTGTCCACCCTGCTCGACAGCGTCAGCAACGCGGTGCAGACGATTGCCGCTGCCGACAAGGGCATCTCGGCGATCACGAAGCTGATCGAATCCGCGAAGTCGACCGCCAAGCAGGCGCAGACTGCGGCTGAAGGCACGATCACCTATGCGGCGACCATCACGGGCGGTGCGCTCGCGAACGACGCCGCCGTCGCTGCACTCACCGGCAACTTGACGATCCAGGTCGGCTCAGGCGCCGTCATTACGGTCGACACGGGTGCCGAAACCACGCTTGCCGGCCTCACGGCTACCCTTGGAGCCCTGAACCTCGGTACAGGCATCGCGGCGACCCTGGGCGTCGGCAACGCGCTCACGATCACTTCCACCAGCTCGGAAACGATCACGATCGGCGGCACCGGCTTGGCCGGCCTCGGCCTCACCGCCGGCACCACTACGCCGACCGCTACCGTCGTCACGCCGTCGGCAACGCGTACTTCGTTGCAGGCCGACTACAATACCCTCCTGACGCAGATCACGCAGCTCGCCGCTGACGCTTCTTTCAACGGCGTGAACCTGCTGAACGGCGACAGCCTCAACGTTGTGTTCAACGAAGACGGCTCGAGCTCGCTCAACATCGCTGGCGTGACTTACTCGGCAGCGGGCCTCGGCTTGACCGCGCAGTCGGGTAACGGCTTCCAGGTCACCTCGAACATCACCGCGGCGATCACCGCTCTCGACACGGCGACCGCGTCGCTCCGCACGCAGGCTTCTGCGTTCGGTTCGAAGCTCTCGATCGTGCAGGCCCGTCAGGACTTTACCAAGAACCTGATCTCGGTCCTCCAGATCGGTGCCGACAACCTCACGCTGGCTGACACGAACGAAGAAGGCGCTAACCTTCTCGCTCTGCAGACCCGCCAGTCGCTGTCCACGACCTCGCTGTCGATGGCTGCGCAGGCGGACCAGAACGTGCTTCGCCTCTTCGGCTAAGCCGATCTGCAAGAAAACTAAAGAAACGGCGGGGCCTTGGCCCCGCCGTTTTGCTTTTGGGAATGCTTTCCCGCACCGTCCCGCAAGATAACCCTGTCTGATTCGGAGGAGCAGCCGATGGGCCTCAAAGTCGAATTAAGGCCAGGCGAGCGGATCATTATTGGAGACTCGATCGTCACCAATGACGACCAGCGCACCCGTCTGATTATCGAGGGCGAGGCCCCGATCCTTCGCGAGAAGGACATCATGACCTCGGACGCCGCCGACACGCCTTGCAAGAAGATTTATATGGTCGTGCAGCTCATGTATCTGAGCCGCGACCCTGCGGTGCACCACGACCTCTATTTTAATCTGATGAAACAGACGCTTGAGGCGGCCCCGAGCACCAAAGCCTTCTTTGATAAGATCAATAATCAGATATTAACCGGAAATGTTTATAAAGCGCTCAAGGAAACCCAATCCCTGATTGAATACGAGAAGGATTTGCTCGCGAATGTCTAACAACGCGACCAAGACATATGCTCAAAATGCCCAGCAGACGGGCAGCCCTCGTGAACTTGAAGCGCAGCTTCTGATGCGTGCCGCCGCCAGACTTCAGGCCGTCAACGACGGCTCGATCGCCAAAAGCGAAGAAGTCGTCTCCGCGCTTCGCTATAACCGCCGCCTGTGGATCCTGTTCGGAGGCTCTGTAGGCCGCCCGGAAAATCCGCTTCCGGATACAATCAAGCAAAACCTCGCCAATCTCGCGAACTTCGTCGTGAAGCATTCGCTGACGCTCGAGACTTCAACCGAAGTCCCGGCGTCGCGCGTTGGCGTCCTGATCAACATCAACCGCGAAATCGCGGCCGGCCTTCGCACGCAGGCGCAAGCCGCCTAAATCCGGCAAGTCAGAAATAGAAAACGCCGCGACGGGAAACCGCCGCGGCGTTTTTTCTTATTCCGGGCTTGCTAGATGTAGTTCACAAGCGAAAGCTGCGACAGCATCGAAGTCACCTGAAGCGATGCCTGCATGCGCGTGTTGAGCGCAAGCAGCTTTACGCTGATTTCCTCGTCGGAAATATCCTCGACTTCTGAGATCATATCCTGAAGCACGGGCGTCCGCTCGGTGAGACGCTTCTTCGCAGCCTGCGCTGCAATGTTGGCGCCGGCAATCTCGGTCTGAATCGCCTCGACTTGCTGCATGCTCGCCGGCACATCCATGGCGGAGCCGACGCGCCCCGCGAGCGCGTAGTAGGCGTCGCGCGCGTCGGGATCGCTCGCAGAGAAAGTCGCGGCCGCGAACACCGCAGTGTTCTGCACAATCCACCGAATACCTTCTTCATTCGCTCGTGCACCGTAATTGACGGTGATCGCGTCATCGACACGCGCAACCGAAGTTTCCCGCGCACTATCGGTGGCATTGTCGCCGAGATACCAGGAGATCGTGTTCGCGGTTGTGCCGTTCGTCATCGCGGTCGCGGTCGCAAATGGCGGGCCGGCGACACGCTGCGGCGGATTGGATGCATCGGTCGCGAAGAAGTCGTTACCGGCCTTCATCGCCGACGCCGCGACCAGTTCGGTGCGGCCGAGACGCTGCAACTCGGTATCCATCGCAGCCGTGATATTGGCGGCAGTGGCCGTAGGATTTGCGCCGATCGTAAATTGCTTTTCGCCGGGAGGCGAAGCGGTGGTTGCGGTAAGCTCGATCGCGGTTGCGGTGCCATCCGGCATCGAGAACGTGATACGCACTTTGCCATCGACCGGCGGATTGATTGCGCCGAGATCGATCGAAAGCGAAGCGGGCGGTGCGCCGGGAGGAGTGATGGTCGCACCGAAGCTCGTGGTGGCGCCCGTAATCTTAAATCCGAACGGATGCGCGCCATCTTCTACGAGCGAGATCACCGCGCCAGCCGCGGGATTGACGGTTATGCGCCCGCGCTGATCCGCGCCTTGGTCGGCCTGCAAACGCTCATTCATGATTTGCTTGAGCCCGGCCTGCGCGCCTTCGCCCTCCAGAATGCGCGACATGGTATCGGTCGCGGGCATGTCGTTGGCGCGGCCCGAAAACAGGTAGCGGCCGCCGGCATCGAGATTGAGAAGGCTCAGCATTTCTCCGAGACGGCCGGTCGCGGAGCGTTGCGCCGCGGTCTGACCGCCCTGGACAAGTATGTAATCGAACGGCGCGTTAAGATCGGCGCGCGTTTCGTTGCGCACTTCGCCGATGCGTTGCAAAGACGCATTCATCAGCTTCACGCGCGTTTCGATATTGAGCGAGTTCGCCTGAAAAACGTCCGTGCGCGTAAGTTGTGCGCGAAGATTCAGAACGAGACCGCTGCCGAGTCCGAGCCCGCCATAAGTTTCGGATTTCTTGCCGGTGCCGAGCTGCCGTTGCAGATCGGCGAGCTGGTCGCGCATCTGCGAGATCGTGCGCGCAGCAAGCGTGGTCGCTAGGCTGGTCCCGGTAACCGACGACATTCGCTACACCCTCATCAGCAGTTCGAAGAGTTCTTTGACCGCCGTCATGACGCGCGCATTGGCAGCATAGGCATTCTGAAGCGAAAGCAGCCGCGCCATTTCCGAGTCGATATTGACGCCGGTACTTTCCGCCATCCGGTCTTGCAGCGAATTCAGCACGACATCCTGCCCGTCCTTCAGGCGAAGCGCATTGTCGGTCGCCGTGCTTTGATGGGTGATGACTTGCTGCGCGAAGCTGACGACCGAACCGGAATAGGGTGTGCCGGCACCACCGATGCCGGTTGACGGCGAGAACATCTGGTTCGTTGCAGTCAGGCGTTGCCAGAGAAAATCAGGGCGCGTGAAATCGCCAGGCAGCGTGTTGGCATCGAATTTCACGAGACCGGACGGATCGGAGAGCAGCGCCGAGTTCACGGCGATCCGCGATGCAAAGCCGACCTTTTGCTGCCGGCCGCCGCTGATCACGTTGGAATAAAGCGAGTTACCGCTGCCGTCGACGAAGAACGGAAGCGTTCCGTCGCCCGATTGAATCAAGTCGGTTGTGACAGTCGCGCTGAGCGCGTCGATGTTCACAAGGTTAGGCGCGCCATCGTCAAGCACGCGCAGGATCGTGCCGGCGCCCGGATTGTCGAACTGCACGTTCGGGCCGAGCGCGGTATTGAGCGCAGCCAGCGCACCGGCAACGCCGCCTGCAAAACTGATCCCGATAACCTGATCGCCTGGATCTGCGGTCAGCGAATTGGAAAGCGGCAGGGAAGCCGGATCGTCAACACGAACGATGGTGTAGCGCTGCGTCGTAGGTCCGGCGTTCGTCGTAACCGTCAGCGAGATCGAATTGCCGTTCTGGAGATCGGCAAGATCGATCTCATAACCGGTCTGGAGGCCGTTGGTGGCAGCGGTACTGTCTACGGTTCTGTTCGAGAGCGAACTTGCGAGCGCATGCGCGATTTCATCGAGCTGGGCCTGCGCCTTGACCAGAATATCGTCGCGCAACTCGATCAGGCCTGCGATCTTGCCGGAGCGGATCGACCGGTCCTGGATCAGATCGATCGTGTAACCGCTCGGCGAGACGAGCTTGATCGAACCCGTGCCGGATAGCGACGGATCGGCGTTCCACATCGACTGCGCGCTGAGCGGCTTCTCGTCGAAAGTAAGCTTCGACGCCTGCATGTCGAACAGGCTGACGCCGGAGTTCGTGAAGATCGAAACCTGGTTGGCACCGGTAGCAGTGACCTGAATGTCTATCAGGCCGGCAAGCTCGGTGATCGCAAGATCGCGCTGGTCCAGAAGCGCGCCAAGTTCCACTTCCTGCGATGACAGCGCAATAATCTGGGTCTGCACGTTCTCGATATTCTGCAAAAGCCCGTTCACGCGATCGACCGCGTCAGCGATGCCGGACTCCGCCTGATTGCGCATCAGGGTAACGTCGGAAGACAAGCTATGGAGCTTCTGCGCCATGACCTGCGCGGCATTGATCACGGCTTGCCTGGTTGCAACCGATTGCGGGTCGGCGGAGAGCGCCTGCAACGAGTTCGTAAAGCCGTTGACGATGGTGTCGAGCGCACTCGAAGCGCCCGGCGTGCCATACATCTGGTCGATTTGCTGCCGGACCTGCGCGATGATGTTGATATAGTTTGCGCCCGCGAGTTCCGTGCGCAGTTGGCGCTGCACATAGATATCGAGCTCGCGATTTACGTTCGCGACACGAACGCCGATACCCGAGCCGCCAGCCATGGCGGCTTCGAGTGTCAGCGTCTTTCGCGTGTAGCCCGGCGTTTCGGCGTTCGCGACGTTGGTCGCGACAACGCCGATACCGACCTGCGTGGCGCGAAGCCCACTCAGTGCCGACGATAGCGCGGTGGTCAGCCCCATAGCTTACTCGCCTTCGCCCGCCTCAGCGGATCATATTGATTGTTTCTTGCAGCATCTGGTCCGCGGTAGTCACGATGCGTGTATTCGCCGCATAAGCCTGCTGCGTCACGATCAGCTTCGTGAATTCGTCCGCGATGTCGGTGTTCGAGCCTTCGAGCGACTTGCCGATGATGGAGCCGGAAGCACCGTAGATCGC
>JAKFYO010000294.1 GCA_021730825.1 Hyphomicrobiales bacterium | reverse complement strand
TTTGACCGCGGCGCGTCACCGCGCGTTCTTCGCTACCCGGCTTTTTGTCGGCCTTTCCGCGCTTGCAGTGTTTCCGGTTTTTCTGGCCTGGCGCGGCGTGCCGGGCCCGCTCGAAGTCTTCGCGCTGTGCTGGATGCTGACCCCGCTGCTTCTGGTCTGGTATCTGTCGAAAAGCGGCGAGTACGAGCGCGCGCATCTTCTCTCCGCTTGTGCGCTTGCGATTCTGGTCGCGCTGATTGGCGCCGTCACCGGCGGCCTCGCGTCTTTCGCCGCACCCTGGATCGTCGTGATCGCGCTCGAGGCTTCGCTCTCGTCTTCGCGCCGTCTGATCGCTGCGACGATTGCGGTAGCGTTGTTCACCGCAGCCGCTCTTTGGCTGCTAGTGCCAGCGCCGGTTTCCCCGGCTTTCAGCCATGGCTGGCTCTCGATTGTGGGCGTTGCTTCTGCCGCCCTCTACGCTGGCGGAATCGCTCTCGCCAACGGCGCATTTGCGCGCGACGGTCATCTTGCAAAACTCGCGAGCGAAGCGCGCTACAAGTTGCTCGCACAGAACATGTCCGATGTGATTGCGCGCCATGGCCGCGACGGCGCAGTGACCTTCATTTCGCCCGCGGCTGAGCAACTGACTGGTATCCCTGCTTCCGACCTTCTCGGGCATCGGCTGTTTGATCGCGTGCATCTGGCCGACCGTCCGGCGTTCCTGACCGCGATCTCCGATGCCGCCCGCGGCAGCGCGCCGGTGTCTCTCGAATTCCGGCTTCAGCGTGAATTGTCCGCGAGCGCGCATCGCGCCGCTCCCGAATTCATCTGGGCCGAGATGCGCAGCCACGGCATCGACGCCGGCAATGAAATCCGGAACGGCGAAGCGCGTCAGGTCGTCTCTGTGTTTCGCGACATCACCGCCCGCAAGGCGGATGCGCTTGCGGTCGAAAGCGCCCGCAGCGAAGCCGAGCGGGCAAACGATGCGAAGAGCAAGTTTCTTGCGACCGTCAGCCACGAATTACGCACGCCCTTGAACGCGATCATCGGTTTCTCCGAAATGCTCGCGCGCGAAGACGAAATGAAGCTGGATGCAGCCCGCCGCCAGGACTATGCGCGGTTGATCCGCGATTCCGGCGAGCATCTGCTCGCGGTCGTGAACGGCATTCTCGACATGTCGCGGATCGAGGCTGGACATTTCGAGATCGTGACCGAACCTTTCGCGCTGAAGCCTCTGATTGAGAGCTGCCGCAACATGATGTCGCTGCGGGCAGAGCAGGCAGGCATTCAGCTCTTCACCGACATTGCTTCCGATCTTCCCGAGATCAATGCCGATCCGCGCGCGATGCGCCAGGTCGTCATCAATCTCGTCTCGAACGCGATCAAATTCACGGAAGAGGGCGGCAAGGTGGATGTTATTGCGCGGGCAAAGGGCAACGAAATCGAACTCGTGGTTTCCGATACCGGCGTCGGCATTCCGGAAGCGGATATCGCTCGCCTCGGCGATCCCTTCTTTCAGGGCCGCTCAACTTATGACCGCACTTACGAAGGTACGGGGCTTGGCTTGTCGGTCGTCATGGGCCTCGTAAAACTGCACGGCGGCTCTGTCGAGATTGAAAGCCGGCTCCGCAAGGGAACGAAGGTCGTCGTTTGCCTCCCCTTCGATTGTCAGCCGACCCAAGCCGCCGCCACGAACCAGATCGCGAAATTTCCCCAGCGCCCGGATGCAACCGGCCGCAACCCATTGAAGGTCAGAAAAAGTGCCTAAACGCATCAGAAATCCGCGCCGTGCGCGTGACGATTACGACGATGATTATGAACGCGCACCGAAGCGCCGCTCGCTGTTTCGCCGCGCGCTCGGCTCGATGCTGCCGAGCCGCGTGTCTGATACGGTGGTGCTCGCGATTGCGACCGCCGCCTCGCTCGCCGTGGTCGTGAACGCCGTGGCGTTTCAGGAAGCGCCGCGTTCGACGCTCGATAGCCTGCTTTCGCGCGAAACGACCGCGCCGAATCCGCAGCCGCGTCCTGCGGATGCGCCGGTGCGCAATATGTCCGACATGATCCAGAACATTCAGCGCGAGCTGTCGGTTCGTGGCTATTACAATGGCGCCGTGGATGGCGTGCAAGGTCCGCGCACCGAGCAGGCGATCCGCGATTTCCAGAAGGGCAAACGCCAGAATACGCTCGAGCCGGGCGACGAGCTTCTGAACCTCATCAAGAAGACGCCTGCCAAGAGCGACATCACCGGCTCGATCAACACGTCCGTCGAGGGCGAGCGCAAATCGCTGCGTATCCTCTCGCTCCAGCGTGCCCTCGCACGGCTCGGTTACGGGCCGGTGCGGATGAGCGGCAGCTTCGGCCCGGACACGAAGGAAGCGATCGAGCGCTTCGAGCGCGACTGGATGATGCCTGTGACCGGCCTCATGTCCGATAACCTTTTCACCAAGCTTGCGGCTGTAAACGGCGCTCCGATCGACTAAGGTCGATCCGTGCGTCTCAAAAGTACAATCTGGGTGGCGGCCTATGTCCGCCGCTGCAACAACAATGAAGGCAGCTTTGCCGTCGTCCGCCGCCGCGGCGCGGAGGAGGCTGGCGCGATCTTCGTAAAGATCGCGAAGCTCGACGGCACCGCCGCACTGTTCGGTCCCGCGCCGCAGACCGCTTTCGACAACGCCCGCCCGGCCGAACATCTCTTCACGAGCTTCTTCGCGCAGGGCTTCGTCCCTGAAGCCGAGGTCGAGGCAAAGATTGCCCGCGAACAGAAATTCGACCCGGATCTCTGGCTCGTCGAAGTCGAGGACCGCGCCGGTAGAAATTTCCTGAACCTCGCTCCGGCTTAGCCGAAAGACGAATTCGTCAAAGATATCCGGTGTTAAGAGGCTGTTAACCCTAACCGTTCGTTACTTGGTAAAGCCGGGCGGTGCCGGCGTTGGCCTAAGGGGGCCGGAATGGGTTTGTTGGTCAGATTTCCGCTGGAGCGTGCGCGGGCAGTCCCGCCGGTCGCCAATAGCGGTGAGAGTGCATCGATACTTGTGCTCCCGGTAATCCGGATTGAGCGCGGTGCGAAGCAGGCAGTTCAGCAATCGCAGTCGAAGCCGCGCACGAAGAGCGGCGGCAGACCGCGCCGGCGCACCAAGCGTC
Organism: Hyphomicrobiales bacterium; assembly: GCA_021730825.1. Taxonomy (GTDB): domain Bacteria; phylum Pseudomonadota; class Alphaproteobacteria; order Rhizobiales; family Xanthobacteraceae. The sequence continues at coordinate 4,736 of JAKFYO010000294.1, read as the reverse complement.
CGGCGTGAAGTGCGAATTGTTGCTCCGATAAGGATTTTCTGCGCGCTATCGATTGCGGCGCTTGCCGCCGGTTGCGCGCGGGTCGGCGACTTCGAGCGTCCGATGCCTTCGGTCTTTCATGACCAGATGCTTCCGGTGGTGGGAGCCTATGCCGCGCAACACCGCGGCGAGCCGGTCTCTTCCGCGCAGCTTACTGAAGACGAGCGCATGCTCCGCGATCTCGCTTATGCGATCATCGCGCCACCGGTCACGAAACAGCGCTGGTTCTTGACCCTTACCGATCTGCGCACGTCGCGCATGTTGCCGAACAACGAGCCGCCCTTCGACGTCGAGAAGTACGCGAGCAGCATCACCGACACTGCGTACCGCTCGGCGAATGGGCGTTATTCGCGGCTGATCGACGATATTCGCGCGGACAGCCTGCGCGTGACGCCGTTCTTCACGGTTGCCGCCCGTGTCGTCGAAATGGATACCGCGCGCGAGCGCGCCCTCGGCGGCATCGCTCGCCTCACTGCGGGGGAACAAGAGACCGCGATGGCGCGTGTTGCCGAAAACCGCATGCTGATCGGCTGGGTCTATCGCCGCTTTGGCGAACGCAGCCGGGGCTACAAATATGCGCTGGAGCGGCTATTCCTGAAGACGCCGGCGCCGATCTCGGTCGATGCAGAACGTGCGCTTCGCGCCTTCGACGAACGCCTCGCGAAAATTCCCGTACTGACGGCGCCGGTGGCTTATTTCCCCGGCAACAACAACGGCCCGGAATACTTTAAGGACTGAGTGGCGGCTCGCGCATTACTGCGCGGCGGCACGATTGCGTTCAGGCGTTGGCAAATCCGCGCTGTTGCGCGCATCGCGAAGCGCCCGCTCGATTTTTAGAATCTGTTCGATCGCGCGTGGCGGTAGCGCCGCAGGATTGCGCAACTGGTTTTGCGGAACAGAAGCGACATTCGGAGCCTGCTGCTTCAGGCCCGGCAGAGGCTGGATCGCGACATTGCGGTGCGCGACCGTCATCACCTTCTGCCAGGTCATCGCCGGTAACGAGCCGCCGGTCATGCGGCGCAGCGGCGTGTAGTCGTCATTCCCGTACCAGACCGCCGCGACAAAGTTTCCGGTCATGCCGATGAACCAGGCGTCGCGGTATGCGTTCGTAGTACCCGTTTTTCCGCCGGCAGGAATCCCGCTCATAATCGCGCGGCGCGCAGTGCCGTTCTCGACCACGTTCATGAGGATCGGGTTCATCTCATTGATGACGTAGGCAGGAAGCACCTGTTCGGCTCGCGACAGATCGGTGATGTCGCGCCACAGAAGTTCGCCGGACGGCGAGCGAATTTCGAGCGCCGCGTGACCCCGCACACGCTTTCCATTCGCCGCGAACGTCGCGTAAGCCTGCGTCATGTCGAACACCGTAACTTCCGAAGCGCCAAGCGGGAGGGAGGGTGTGATGCGCAACTCTGTCGTCAAGCCCATCTTCTTCGCTGTGACTGCGATCTTCTCGAGTCCGACTGTGTTCCCGACCTTAACTGCCGGTACGTTCAACGACATCGTCAGCGCCTGAAAAACTGAAACATTGCCCGAGTAGCTGCGCGCGTAATTGAGCGGGCACCACGATTTGATACAGAACGGCGTATCCTCGACGATGGTCTGCGCGTTGAAGCCGTTCATGAACGCGGTCGCGTACACGAAAGGCTTGAAGGCGGAGCCGGGCTGTCGCAACGCGTCGGTCGCACGATTGAACTGGCTCTCGGCATAGTCGCGGCCGCCTACCATCGCGCGCAACGTGCCGTCGATTTCCATGACCACGATCGCAGCCTGGCTTGCGTTGTATTGCGGGCCTGACTGGCGTAGCGAGGACTCGATTGCTTCGTCCGCGGCTTTCTGGATCGCGGGGTCGAATGCCGTGCGCACGATGAAGACGCGGTTCAGCGCGGAGACCGGCATCTTTGCCGCGATGTCCTGCACTTCACGGAAGACGTAATCGAGATAGTAGTCCGGCGTCTGTTCGCCGTTGCGCTCGACGATGCGGGCAGGGGTCTTGCGCGCGCCGACGACCTGCCCCTCGCTCATGAATCCAGCCTCAACCAGATTGTCGAGTACGATGCTTGCGCGTGTCCGCGCGGCGGACTGGTTCATATGCGGCGCGAAGCGCGCGGGAGCCTTGAACAGCCCGGCCAGCATCGCCGCTTCCGGCAAGTTCACGTCGCGCGCGGATTTCGCGAAGTAATGACGCGACGCCGCATCGACGCCATAGGCGCCGCCGCCGAGATAGGCGCGGTCCAGATAAAGCTTCAGGATTTCGTTCTTGGTAAGCCGCGACTCCAGCCAAAGGGCGAGGAAGGCTTCCTTCACCTTGCGCTCTATTGTGCGCTCATTCGACAGAAAAAGGTTCTTCGCGAGCTGCTGCGTGATGGAGGAGCCGCCCTGCACAATGCTGCCGGCGCGCACGTTCGTCGTGAGTGCGCGTAATGTGCCGAGAACGTCTACGCCGAAATGCTCGTAGAAGCGGCGATCTTCGGTGGCGAGCACCGCCTTGATCAGATGATCCGGCATCTGCTCGACCGGCACCGAGTCGTTATGCTTGATGCCGCGCTCGCCGATCTTGTTGCCGTGGCGGTCGAGGAAGGTGACGGCAAGTTCGCTCTTCTTGAGCCAATTCTCGTCCGTGGTTTCGTCGAAAGCGGGCAGCGCCAGCGCAAGCAGCAATACGGAAGCACAAGTGCCGAGCGTCGCTGCTTCTGAGAAGACTTCAACGATAAGCCGCGGAAAGCCCCGGACGCCCGCGCGTCTGCGCACAGGCTTTTTCAAACCCTTGCCGGACGGGAGCGGATTGAATGCACGAAACACGACGGAACTCGCGGACGGAGCCGGGGAAGCAAGGGTATAGCAATGCCGGGATAGGTAAGCGATTGAGGCCGGATTACATTGTTAACGGCGCGGCGGCGACGTATGAGGACGCATGACGAAGCCCTTCTGGCAGCGCAAATCCTTGAAAGAAATGACCACGGCCGAGTGGGAGAGCCTTTGCGATGGCTGCGCGCGCTGCTGCCTCGAGAAGCTCGAGGACGAGGACACCGGCAAAGTTTACTATACCAATGTCGCCTGCCGGTTGCTCGATTGCGAAGCCTGCCGCTGCTCCGATTACGAAAACCGCATGAAACGCGTCAAAGACTGCGTAAAGATCACGCCCGAAGAGCAGTTCTTCTGGTTGCCGAAAACCTGTGGCTATCGGCGCGTTGCGGAAGGAAAAGATCTCGAATGGTGGCACCCGCTGGTCTCGGGTAACCCGGACACGGTGCACGAAGCGGGGATTTCGGTGCGCGGGCGCGTCGGCGGCATCGAAGGCAAGGTGCGCGTGCGCGACTACCCGGACTATCTCGTGCGCTGGCCCATGCTCGAACCGAAAGGTTCGAGCAAAAACAAAAAGCTGGAGCCTGGCAAGAAAAAGTCGCGCGCGAAAAAAGCATGACTCTGCCGAAGCAGCTTATCTTCCGTGAAGACGACCTTGCCGGCGCCGAAATCCGCGCACTCTTGGCAAGACATCTGCAGGGCATGGCCGACAACTCGCCGCCCGGGACCTGTTTCGCGCTCGACATCGACGGCTTGCTGCAGCCCGGTGTGACGCTGTGGTCCGCATGGAACCGCGGACGCCTCGCAGGCATGGGCGCATTGAAAGTCCTCGACGCGAAGAACGGCGAGATGAAATCCATGCGCGTTGCAGATCAATTTCTCGGCCAAGGCATAGGTCATGCGATCCTCGGACATCTGATGACGCAGGCGCGCGCACGCGGGCTCTCCGCGCTTTGGCTTGAGACCGGCTCTTCGCCTGGCTTCTCGGCGGCGCTGAAGCTTTATGAGCGCGCAGGTTTTCGCTATTGCGGTCCGTTCGCGGACTACGGCGCAAACGGCTTCTCGCGCTTTATGACGCGGGAAATCTGAGCGGATTTCGTATCAGGAAAATAATCCTTGACAGCGTGACGCTGCCGGGATAGTGTTTCGGCATACTCCAAAAATGGGTCTTCAAACGGCGGCGGGAAATCCCGGCGCCGTTTTGCGTTTCAGGGCAGATGAGATTCATAGCGGTTCCAGCAGAGAAACTGGCGAAAGTTCGCAAGCTCTATGAGGGAACGTCTTTGCCGGTGAAGGATCTCGCAGCGATCTGCGGTCTTGCCACTTCGACGTTCAAGAGGCGTGTAAAAGTGTGGGGTTGGGTGCCGCGCGATCAACGCCTCAAGGAACTGGACGCAGCGGCAAAAGCGAATGTCGATCTGGATGCACTGCGCGAGATCGCCTCTCCCGCGATCGCGGTCGTTCAAAACGAAACATTGATCGATCGCGTGCGCTCGGCGGTCGAGCGCGAAATTATCGCAATCGAAGCGGTGCTGACACGCGTCGAAGGTGCGCGGCTGCGCTCGGCTGACGCGGAGCGCGCGGCACGAACGCTCGCGACGCTCGTAAAAACCTTGCGTGAAGTTGCGGCATTGCAGCGCGACGAGCAGCCGGAAACGGAAAGCGGTGACGGCCAAGAAAAACCGAACGACGAATTCCGCGATCTCGAAGAATTCCGCGCAGAGCTTGCGGAGCGGCTTGATCGCCTGCGCAAAAGCCGGGACGCTGAATGAACTGATTGAAGATGCAGATGCGCCGTTTCGCGAAGCGCTGCTGAAGGACTGGGAAATCTGGGCGCGCGATGATCAGCTTCCCCCAGATGTGGCGTGGCGTAACTGGCTGATACTCGGTGG
>JAKFYO010000018.1 GCA_021730825.1 Hyphomicrobiales bacterium | reverse complement strand
ACGCATAACGGTGCGCTTCCGGTCGATCTCTCCGTGATCGCAAAGGCGCGCACCTATGAAGTCGGTTTCCCCGGCTTCCTGATCGACATCGTGCGCCAGTATCAGGAAAACGGCGTCGACTACCTGCACGCGCTCTTGACCGGCTACGAGAACGCGCCGGCGGGCGAAACGCTCACGCCGACGCAGTTCTGGAACAAGTTTTACCCCGGCCACAAAATCGCAATGCGTCCGCCGCTCGAAGACAAGCGCGTCGAATATACCGACGGCGCGCCGCAGACGGTCGATCAGTACGCGCGCGACGTCACCGCGTTCCTGATGTGGGCCGCAGAGCCGCATCTCGAGGCGCGCAAGCGCATGGGCTTCCAGGTCATGATCTTCCTGATCGTGTTCGCGGGGCTTGCCTACTTCACCAAGAAAAAGGTCTGGGCCAGCGCGCACTAAGCGTCCGGACTGACGGAAACAAAAAAGGCCCCGGAAACGGGGCCTTTTTCGGTTATTGGGTGCTGCTTACTTGCCGTAAGCCTGCTTGTAGGACGACGTGCCTTTCTTGGACGTCTCCGCTTTCGGCTTCTTCTTTTCCTTGCTGGGTTTGTCTTGGCCCTTGGCCATGGCGCTCTCCTGAAGATTTGGCGCGGCGTTTCGCGAATCCGTCGCGAGCCGCGAAGTAGGCTATTCTCGTTTTGCGCCTGCCGACAAGGTGCGCCTTCGAACTCCAAGGATTTCCATGAGCCTCCCAAACGCACTCGACCTTCGCAGTGCCATCCGTACCATCCCGGATTACCCGAAGCCCGGCATCAAGTTCCGCGACATCACGACGTTGCTCGGCAATGCGCGGGCGTTCCGCCGCACGGTCGACGAACTCGTCAATCCCTGGGCCGGCTCCAAGATCGACAAGATCGCGGGGATCGAGGCGCGCGGCTTTATTCTCGGCGGCGCGGTCGCCCATCAGGTCTCGGCCGGTTTCGTTCCGATCCGCAAGAAGGGCAAGCTGCCTTACGAGACCGTGCGGATCGCTTACTCGCTCGAATACGGCATCGACGAAATGGAGATGCACAAGGACGCCGTGAACGAGGGCGACCGCGTGGTGCTGGTGGACGATCTGATTGCGACCGGCGGAACCGCTGAAGGCGCGGTGAAGTTACTTCGAAACATGGGTGCGGAAGTTTTGGCCGCGTGTTTCGTAATCGACCTGCCGGAGCTTGGCGGTGCCGCGAAACTGCGCGCACTCGGCGTGCCGGTGCGGACGCTGATTTCTTTTGAGGGACATTGACCTCATCCTGAGGAGCGCCGCAGGCGCGTCTCGAAGGATGGGATTGCGTCGTGTGGTTCGAGACGCGCGACTTCGTCGCGCTCCTCACCATGAGGTAGTCACTTCGGCCTTCTCGGCATGAAGGCGGAGCTGTCGAATTCGTAGACGCGCTCGCCCTTCTGGTTCACGCCGATGATCTTCGCGAACATGATGCCCCATTCGGGACGCGTCGTGGATTCGCGCAACTCAACAAGCTCGCTGGAATAAGTCACCGTGTCGCCGGCATAAACCGGCTTCAGCCACTTCAGATTTTTGAATCCGGGCGAGGGGCCTGACGCCACCGGCTTCTCGCCGCGTGCGAGTGCTTCCTTGATCTGGCTCTTGTTGAAATCGACGATCATGCGCATGCAGGCAGCGCCCGTGTGCCAGCCGGACGCGCAAAGGCCGCCGAACAACGAATTCTTGCCGCCTTCCTCGCTCAAATGAAACGGCTGCGGATCATAGCGCTTGGCAAAGCTGATGATGTTCTCGGCGGTGAAAGTGTAGGAGCCGAATACGCGCACGTCGCCGACTTTCATGTCTTCGAAGTACGGCATCACGCGGCTCCCGGATTGCGCTTGCCGAAGAAGCCGGAATACGACGACTGCATCACGGCTTCGTTCTTCGCATTCAGCATTTCGAGATTGAATTTCACAATGCCGACTTGCGGCCGGCTTCCGGAGTTGCGCTTGTCGAGAATTTTTACGCGGATCGTGAGTTCGTCGCCGGGGCGCACGGGGCGCACCCAGCGCACTTCATCGACTCCCGGCGCACCAAGCGAACTCGATTCGTGCAGGAAGCCGTCATAGATCATGCGCATCATGATCGCGCAGGTACCCCAGCCGGAGCCGGAAAGACCTTTCAGAATCGATTTGTTTGCCGCTTCCTCGTCGAGGTGCATCGGCTGCGGATCGAACTCGGTAGCGAACTCGATGATCTCCTCGCGCGTAACGAGGCGTGGGCCGAAGACGCGAACGCTGCCGACTTCGAAATCTTCGTAACAGATACGGGCAGTTTTTGCGTCCATTGAAGATTCTTACCGGCTCAGTTGGCGAAGCGGAAGTGCATGACATCGCCGTCCTGCACGACATATTCCTTGCCTTCGAGCCGTAACTTGCCGGCATCGCGCGCGCCAGCCTCGCCCTTGCATGCGACATAGTCGGGATATGCAATCGTCTCGGCGCGGATAAAGCCTTTTTCGAAATCGGTGTGGATCACGCCCGCGGCCTGCGGCGCCTTGAAACCCTTCACGATGGTCCAGGCGCGAGCCTCTTTCGGCCCCGCGGTGAAATAAGTGATGAGGCCGAGGAGTTCGTAGCCCTTGCGGATCAGGCGATCGAGGCCCGGCTCGACAAGGCCCGCGGCATCCAGAAATTCTTTCCGGTCAGAAAGCGGCAGCATCGCAATTTCGGATTCGATCTTCGCGGAGATGGCGACCGTGACGGCGTTCTCGGATTTTGCCTTGGCTTCAACCTTCTTCGAGAGGTCGTTGCCGGTGGCTGCAGCACCTTCCTCGACGTTGCAGACGTAAAGCACCGGCTTTGCGGTGATGAGTTGCAACGCTTTGAAGGCTTCTTCCTCTTCGTATTTTCGTACGATCGTGCGCGCGGGTTTGCCGTTCGAAAGCGCTTCGATGGAGCGCTTCACGAGGTCGAGTTGCGCAATCGCTTCCTTGTCCTGGCCGCGTGCTTTCTTCGTAAGGTTATCGACGCGCTTCTCGAGGCTATCGAGATCCGCGAGCATCAATTCGGTTTCGACCGTCTCGGCGTCGCGCAAAGGATCGATACCGCCTTCGACATGCGTAATGTCGCCGTCCTCGAAGCAACGCAGCACATGCACGATGGCATCGACTTCACGGATGTGGCCGAGAAACTGGTTGCCGAGGCCTTCGCCCTTGGAGGCGCCGCGCACCAAGCCTGCGATATCGACGAAGTTGATCTTGGTCGGCACGATCTCGGCGGAGCCCGCGATTTGCGCAAGCGCGTCAATGCGCGCGTCGGGCACGCCGACTTCGCCGACGTTCGGCTCAATCGTGCAGAACGGATAGTTCGCGGCCTGCGCGGCGGCGGTCTGCGTCAACGCATTGAAGAGGGTCGATTTGCCGACATTCGGCATACCGACAATTCCGCATTTAAATCCCATGATCGAACTTCTTGGCCCTAGCTGGATTTGAGGACGCCGCTCTTTTCGAGCGAGACATGTACGCGATTCTGAAAGTCTTCGAGCTTGCGCGCGATCAGGTATTCCGCCGCATCGGAAATTGCCTCGCACATGGTCTCGACCCAAGGCTGCTCGGCTTTGGCGAAATCGGAGAGCACCCAGCGCGATACGAGATTGCGGTCGCCGGGATGGCCGACGCCGATACGGACGCGCGTGTAGTCGTTACCGCAATGCTGGGTGATCGAGCGCAAGCCGTTTTGGCCCGCATTGCCGCCGCCGACTTTCGCGCGCATTTTCGCGGGCGGCAGGTCGATCTCGTCATGAAACACGACGACTTCGCCGAGCGCGATTTTGAAAAACTTCTGTGCCGCGCCGACCGCAAGGCCGGAGTCGTTCATGTACGTTTGCGGTTTCAGCAGCAAAATCTTCTCGCCCGCAATCTCGCCTTCGGCGCTGTAAGCCTGAAAGCGTTTCCGCCACGGCGAGAAGCGATGTTTGTAATGAATGGCATCGGCGGCCATGAAGCCGACGTTGTGCCGGTTGCGGCGATACTGCTCGCCCGGATTGCCAAGTCCCGCGAATAAAAACATCGGTCGGTCTCCGCGGGGACCGGCGGGCGGGCGCGTGTCCGCGCCCGCAGCGTCGTATTACTTCTTGTCGCTGCCTTCCGGCTTCGCAGCACCGGCAGCCGGAGCGGCAGCGGCGGCGCCAGCGGCCGGAGCGGCAGCGGCATCGCCGGCGGCCGGAGTACCGGCAGCAGCAGCGGCTTCCGCAGCAGCGGCATCGGCCTTTGCCTTCTGCGCAGCAGCGGCGAGCTCTTCGAGGTAGCCTGAAGACGGCACGATGGTGGCAATCGTGAAATCGCGGTCGCGGATCACGGGGCGCACGCCTTCCGGCAGTTTCACCGCCGAAATGTGGAGCGAGTCGTTAATCTCGAGACCGGTCAGGTCAGCCGTGATGGATTCCGGAATGCTCTCGGCCGGCGCGTAGAAATCGACCGTGTGGCGCACGACGTTCAGCGTGCCGCCGCGCTTGATGCCGGGCGAGCCGTCCTGGTTGATGAAGTGGACCGGCACCGCGACCTTGATGACCGCGCCTTTGCCCAGGCGCTGGAAATCGACGTGGACCGGGCGATCTTTGAGCGGATCGAGCTGGAAGTCGCGCGGGATCACGCGGGTCTTCTGGCCGTCGATCTCGAGATCGAACACGGTGGTGAGAAAACGGCCGGCATAGATGCGGCGGCCGATTTCGACGGCATCGACCGAGATCGAAGCGGCCGGCTGGTTCTCGCCGTACACGGTTCCGGGGACGCGTCCTGCGCGGCGTTCGGCGCGGGCGGCGCCTTTGCCAGCGTTATCGCGCTTTACAGCCTTCAATTCCTTCGCGGCAGCCATCGTTCTATTCCTCGTCAAGTCTTTGATCGGACGGCAAAAAATTACCCGTCCGGTGGCGCACCGGCGTCACGCGACAGCGCAAGCCTGTTGGGTTCGAGCGGGCTTATACCGGCTCAAATTGGCAGGCGCAACGAGGCTTTCTAGCCTGTTGAAGCCCTCAGAATTTGCGGTTTATACCGGCCTTCAGGCCGTTCACGCCGGTCACGTCCGGGCCGCTGTGCTGGAACGGGGTGGTCCGCTCCGCAGCCAGGAAGCCCTCGGTGTTGCCGAACATCTTCCGATATTCGAGCCGGGTCTTGGCGTCGCCGACCGGGTTCACCTCGAAGCCGGTGCCGACCTTCCCGCCGAGCAGCGATGGCGGCAAATTGTAATAGGTGCCGCCGGTGAAGTTGTTGTTCACGCCGAGCGTGCCGTCCGGGTTGGCGACAAGCGAGCGCCGCGTGCCGCCGTAGAACTGCCAGGCGTTCACATCGTATTCGAGGCGGCCGTCGATCGCGCCGGTGCCCCCGGAAGGCGAGACGTTGCCGGCATAGATGTCGGTTGGAATGACAGAGGAAGATGCGGTCGCGGTCGTGACATTGGTGCCGAAATTCGCGCGCCAGTTGCCGCGGTTCCAGTTGTAGGCGGTCGGGAGCTTATCGTTGCGCTCTTCGACGGCGTTGTAGCTCGGATAGCGCTTAACCTTCTTCGCGAGCGTGTCCAGCGAGATGCCTTCGCTCTCGGGAATATCCGAGAGCCAGACGTCCGCCGGTGAAAATGCGTTCCAGTCTTCGTGCATGGCGTTCTGCTCAGCCGCAGCCGGCTTCTGCTCGTGCTGCGTGGAAGGCGGAGGCAGGTCGATCTGCTCGATCGGGCCCGCGAGCGCGGTTCCCATCAGGAGTGCGGACGAAATAATTGCCGCGAATTCGCGTTTCATAGGGCGCCTCCCTATGCGACGTGTGCCGCAGTTGCATGTGTGACTTTGTTGCTACGCTCCAATCATGGAAGCGATATGGCAGCAAAACACTATTTCGTTAACAGATTGCCCGGATTTTTCGCGGATCGGTTGAACGTGTTTGCCACATTCAATCGAAGAGGCTGGAGACACTCTCTTCGTGTGCAGTCCGGCCGATCGCTTCGCCCATCAAGGTAGCAATCGAGAGCACGCGGATGTTACGCGCGACACGCACTGCTTCGGTCGCCTGAATTGTGTCGGTGATGACAAGTTCCTTCAGCTTCGATGCGGTTACGCGCGCGACCGCGCCGCCGGAAAGCACGCCATGCGTGATGTAGGCGGTAACCGAGAGGGCGCCTTTTTCGAGCAGCGCTTCGGCGGCGTTTACGAGTGTGCCGCCGGAATCGACGATGTCGTCGATCAAAATGCAGTCGCGGCCCTCGACGTCGCCGATGACATTCATCACTTCGGATTCGTTCGGACGCTCGCGGCGCTTGTCGATGATGGCGAGTGGCGCATCAATCCGCTTGGCAAGCCCGCGTGCACGAACCACGCCGCCGACATCCGGCGAAACCACGGTCACTTTGCCTAATTCGAAGCGTTCCTTCACGTCGCGCACCATCACGGGCGAGGCGAAGAGGTTATCGACGGGTACGTCGAAGAAGCCCTGAATTTGTGCGGCATGCAGATCGACCGTCATCACGCGGTCGGCGCCGGCATGCGTGATCAGGTTGGCGACCAGCTTCGCGGAGATTGGTGTGCGCGGGCCGGGTTTACGGTCCTGCCGCGCGTAGCCGAAATAGGGAATGACCGCCGTGATGCGGCGCGCGGAAGAGCGGCGCAACGCATCGGTGAGGATCAGCAATTCCATCAAGTGGTCGTTCGCAGGGAACGAGGTCGACTGCATGACGAATACGTCCTGGCCGCGCACGTTCTCTTCGATCTCGACGAAAATCTCCATGTCGGCGAAGCGCCGCACGGTCGCCTTGGTCATCGGCGTTTCGAGATAGGAGGCGATGGTTTCCGCAAGCGCGCGATTCGAATTGCCGGCGACGAGCTTGATGGTTCCGTTATTCTTGCCTTGCCGACCCGACATTCATGCCATCCACTCGCGCTGATTGTAGCGCTGGCCCCGATCTCCAAAGTCACTAGCCGCCGCCGCCAACCCTGTAAATACGGGGGCCAAAGCCGTCCCCGGCCCAGTCGGGCTTGCCCGACTTGGCAATTCGTAATGCCGATCTCGGGTAAACCCGAGATCGGTCTTACTTAAGCAGTCAGCGCAATCGCCGCGATCTGGCGGCCATAATCCGGCTCGCCGCGATGGGTGGTGCGGCGATAGGAGAAAAAGCGCTTTTCGTCGGAATAGGTGTCCAGGCCTAGGTCGTCGATCTGGCCGACGCCCGCGCTCTCCAGCCGCAGGCGAATCAAGCCCGCGAGATCGAACATCGCGTGATCGAGCTTCGCGGAGGGCGCGAAGAGCCTTTCGTAAGCCGGATTGGCTTGCTTGAAGCGAGCGACGAATTCCGGGCCGACCTCGTAGCTACTCTGCCGGATCAGCGGGCCGATCGCAGCAGTGATATTTTTCCGGTTCGCGCCCAGTTCTTCCATCTTGCCGACGGTCGCTTCCGCGATGCCGCCGAGCGCGCCTTTCCAGCCGGCATGGGCCGCGGCGACAATGCCGGCATTGGCATCGGCAAACAGCAACGGCCCGCAGTCGGCAGCGGATGCCCCGACCGCGAGGCCTTTTGTTCTTGTCACGATGCCGTCGGCACGCGCGGCGTTTTCGCGGCTCCATGCTTTGCCCGCGACGACCACGTCCGCCGAATGAATTTGGTAGCAGGTGATGAGGTGTTCCGCGCCGAGTGCTTCGCTCATGCGGCGCCGGTTTTCGGAAACGTGCGCGGCGTTGTCGTTCGATCCGATGCCGCCGTTCAGCGAGGCATAGATTCCTTCCGAGACGCCGCCTTCACGCGTGAAGAAGGCGTGGCGGATGCCGGGAAGTTTTGCAAGCGCGGAAGATTCGGCTTTCATCTTATGAATCTTTCCTGCTGACCTTCGCGCCGTCAAATCCCGGAAGTGGCGGCAAATCGTGCTGCGCGAAAGCAAGCACTTTGAAGAGTTCGCCCATATCGGGCGCGGGGCCGATCAGCCTTGTCAGCGCCGTGCCGATCTCTTCGCGCATCTCCGGCTTGGCATTTCGTTGCAGCACTTCGGTGCGGGATTCGATGCCGAGTTGGGTCAGAAAATCGCGCTGCGTGAGCGGGCCGATGGCGCGGACATT